>JBAPWU010000042.1:0-8673 GCA_049283855.1 Kineosporiaceae bacterium | reverse complement strand
GGCACCCAGGCGCCGTGGTCCAGGCCGCGCCGGGGGTGGGCGTGCACGGTCTCGCCGTCCGGCATGGCGGCGATCACCCGCTCCGCCAGGGCGCGTGCGTCGGGTGTGGGATAGGTCATCTGCTGGTAGAGCGGATCGAAGCCGTAGAAGTCGTAGACCAGCGGGGTGGCCGCGGCGGGCTGGCTGATGCTCAGCGGGGCGGCCTCCCAGTGCGCGCTGACGATCAGCACGTTCCTGGGCTTCGGCAGGGCCAGCGACCAGCCGAGCAACTCGTCCATCCAGCGTCTGCTCTCCAGCAGCGGCGGGGCGCCGTGGCCCAGGTAGAGCGTGGGCAGCGGGCCGTCGGCGTCGGTCCAGGCGTGATGCCCCCGGCTCGCCGGGAGGGCCTCACGCAGAAAGGTCTGGTACGGGTGTTCGGCCACGTCAATCTCCTTCGACTTTCAACTACCTTAGCTCATCGCTGACTGATCAGCGGGCCACCGGTGTGCAGGTTCAGGTGGACTCCCTCACAGGTGCCGCCTGGAAGTGCCTACCGGGGGTCCCCCAGCGGCGGCTCGAAGGGCCGAGCGAGTAGAACTAGGGGCATGGACACCCCTGGAGCAGCGGCGCAGCACTGGGCGGATGCACTGGCGGCCTGGCGCATCCCGGAGGACATCCTGGCCCAAGCGCCACAGTCGCCGTGGATCCATCCGGTCGAGCTGTTCACCGTGGACGACGAGGTGCCCGACTCACCGTCGCACGCCCTCGCCCGCGCGGCGCTGGGCCCGGGTGGGAGTGTGCTCGACATCGGGTGCGGGGGTGGCCGGGCCGCGTTCGCGATCACGCCGCCGGCGACGGCGGTGGTCGGGGTGGACCACCAGCAGGGCATGCTTGAGGCCTTCGCCGAGGCGGCCGAGCGTCACGGGGTGGGCCACACCGAGATCCTCGGTGACTGGCCGGAGGTCGCCGCACAGACCCCCGTCGCCGACGTCGCCGTCGCCCACCACGTCGCCTACAACGTGGCGGACCTGGCCGGGTTCGCCTGTGCCGCCGGTGACCATGCCCGCTCCCGGGTGGTGTTCGAGCTGCCGGATCGTCATCCGCTCTCCGCGATGGCCCCGCTGTGGCGGCACTTCTGGAACCTGGAACGACCCGACGGGCCGACCGCGGACGACGCCCTCGCCGTCCTGCGCGAGGCAGGCCTGGACGCCCACCTGGAGACCTGGGAGGAGACCGGCGATCGCCGTCCGGACCTGCCGCTGCAGCGCCGGGTGGAGTTCACCCGGGTCCGGCTGTGCCTGCCGGCCGATCGCGACCACGAGGTGGCCGAGGTGCTGGCCGCACAGGGCCCGCCCCGGCCTCGGCGGCTGGCCGCGCTCTGGTGGGACGTGCGCTAGCCGACGGTGTCCAGAACCAGGTCGGAGGCGGTGGCGCCAAGGGTCAGTCCGTCCTCCCCGGCCTGCACCGTGGTGACCGTCATGCCGTGCGGCAGCGGGGGAATGGTGAACCGGGTCTGGATCAGGGCCACCTCGGACCGGGCCACCGCGGGGACGCCGGCCAGGGCCGAGCGGGGAACGGTGACCACCAGCTGCGAGCCCGACAGGCGCAGCTCCAGCGGCAGGTCGACGCTCACTCCGAGGGAGCGGCCCGCCACGGCGAGCGTGTCATCGCCGGCGTACCTGACCTGGACGTCGGTGACCACGCCCTGGAGCCGGGCGGTGAGCAGGTCGGTGATCGCGTCGTAGGGAACGGTGCCGTCGACCTGCAGCCTAGCCACCCTGACCTCGGGCAACCGGCCGGAGAGCACCTCGCGCACCGGCACCTGCACGTCGTCCAGCCGGGCCCGCACCGAGTGCACGGCCACACCGCCGCTCGTGGACCCCGGGCCCGAACGCACCGTGATCTCCCGGAACGTGCCCGCGGCGGCCTGGGTCAGGAAGGGGAATCCGGAGATCCGGACGTCGGGCTGCTCGGTCATCGACCCGCTGGCGACGATCCGCCGGGCGGTCTGGTCCTCGACGAGACGGCGCGCCCCGTGGTCGGCGAGTGCGGCCACGGCGAGGAGGACCCCACCGACGAGCACCAGCCGACGCAGCGCACCCACCCAGGAGATCGTGCCCTATCGGCGGGGGGTCAGCCCGTCGGTTCGACCATGCGGCGCAGGATGCTGCGGCGCACCGTCTCGGACACCGCCGCCGGGTCGTCCAGGAAGACCTCGTGCAGACCGGCGTCACGCAGGTACCCCTGACGGGCCACGAACCGGTCGAGCCGGGACAGGCTGACGTCGCGCTCGCGTCGTCCGCCGAGGTGCAGCACCTGGGCGCACCAGCCCTCGTGGACCCGCACGATCTCCACGCCCGGAACCTCGACCGCCGGGTCGATGTCCACGGCGAGGGCCAGCATCACGGTCCAGGACGCCGGGTCGGCGTCGGCCCAGACCACCTCGAGCGGTGGCACCCAGCCCGGGATGCCCTGAGGGGCGGGGCTGCCGGGCCCGTACAGCCGGACGGCGTCCCACGCCGTCCGCAGGTCGTCCACCGCCTCGGCCCAGGCCAGGCTCGCCTCGGGGGCTCCCCGCCCCGAGCGGGTCAGGTAGGCGATGGGCGGGACGTCGACGATCACCGGAGTTCGCGGCGGTGCGTACAGGCCGCCCAACTGTGCGGGGCGGGCCCAGCGCAAGGTGGCACTCATCGCCATCCCCCTCGCGGTCGATGAGGCCATCGTCGCCCCGCGCGAGGGGTCGTGACAGAGGGCCTAGGGCCTCTCCCTGGCCAGGGGCAGGCGCAACGACTCCGGGCTGAAGCCGAAGGGCAGTTCGAGCCGGTGCGCAGCGAGCAACGCGGTGTCGCCGAGCAGCCGGGGGGTCGTGCCGTCGGCGGCGATCACCCCGCCGGAGAGGATCACCGAGCGGGGGCACAGTTCGGCCGCGTACGGCAGGTCGTGGGTCACCATCAGCACGGTGATGTCGAGGGAGCGCAGCACCTCGGCGAGTTCGCGCCGGCTGGCCGGGTCGAGGTTGCTGCTGGGCTCGTCCAGCACCAGGATCTCCGGCTCCATGGCCAGCACCGTGGCCACGGCGGCGCGGCGCCGCTGGCCGAAGGAGAGGTGGTGCGGCGGCCGGTCGGCGAGGTCGAGCAGATCCACTTGGGTCAGCGCCCGCTCGACCCGGGCGTCCAGCTCCGCGCCCCTCAGGCCCAGGTTGGCTGGGCCGAACGCCACATCGTCACGCACCGTGGGCATGAACAATTGGTCATCCGGATCCTGGAAGACGATGCCCACGCGCCGGCGGATCTCACGCAGGTTGGCCGGGGCGACGTCCATGCCGGCCACCTGCACCCGGCCGTGCCCGCTGGTCAGGATGCCGTTCAGATGCAGGACCAGCGTGGTCTTGCCGGCCCCGTTGGGGCCGAGCAGGGCCACCCGCTCGCCCTGCTCGATGACCAGGTTCACCCCGAACAGGGCCTGATGCCCGTCGGGGTAGGCATAGGCGAGGTGTTCGACCAACAACGACGGTGTGCTCATCCGGAGGTCCTTGCTGCCGTGGTGATGACGGCTGCCAGTGCGGGCAGGGCCAGCGCGGTCGCCCATTGGCTCGCCGGCGCGGAGATGTCGGTGACCTGAGGCAATTGGCCGGTGTAGCCGCGCGAGAGCATGGCCAGGTGCACCCTCTCGCCCCGTTCGTAGGAGCGGATGAACAGGGCGCCGGCCGAGCGGGCCAGCACCGGCAGGGCGCGCAGGTCGCGGGCCACGAAACCCCGTGCGGCGCGGGCGATCCGCATCCGGTGCAGCTCGTCGGTGACCACGTCCGAGTAGCGGACCATGAAGGTCATGATCTGCACCAGCAGGGCCGGCATCCGCAGCCGCTCCAGGCCGAGCAGCAGCATTCGCAGGTCGGTGGTGGCGGCGAGCAGGATCGAGGTCACCACGCCGAGCGTGGCCTTCGCCAGCACGTTCCAGGCCCCCCACAGCCCGGCCACGCTCAGCGGCAGCCCGAGCACCTCGATCCGGTCGCCCGGAGTGAGGAACGGCATGGCGAGGGCGAACAGCACGAACGGGGTCTCCACCAGCATCCGGCGCCCGATCAGCGGGAGCGGGATCCGGGCGGTCAGGGCCACGCCGGCCAGCAGCGTGGCGAACCCGGCGAAGGCCCAGACCCGATGCGCCGGAGTGAGAACCACGAGCACGACGAAGGCGAGGGCGGCCACCAGCTTGCACTGCGGGCCGAGCCGGTGCACGACGGAGTCCTTGGGGACGTGCAGGCGGTGGGCGTGTCCTGAGGCCACGGCGTCCGGCGCGCCGGTCAGCCGGTCGGCTGACGCCGGCGAAGCAGCCGGGTCAGGCCGTAGAAGAGGGCCAGGGTGACCAGCACGCCGACGATGCCGGCCACGGTCTTCCCGAGCGGCCCGTCCAGGAACGAGGCGTGGTAGCCGGCCAACGGTGAACCGGACGAGGCGTGGTCGGTCGCGGTATCGATGAATCCCTTGTCCTCGGCGACGCGCATCAACCCGTCGGGCGCGCTGCTGGCGAACAGGCTGACCGCCCCCGCCAGGACCAGGGTGGCGGCGAGTGCGATCAGCACGAATCGGCGGCTACGCATCGGAGGCCCCTGACACCGGAACGGCATCCAGTCGCAGCTGGACCTCCTGGCGCAGGTGGCGCGCGCCGCGCACCAGATCGGGGCGGACGGCGAGCACGCTGGCGATGGTGGCCGCGGTGATCGCCGCCTCGCCCAGGCCGATCAGCAGATGGACGCCCACCATGGCGGTCAGCACGGTGCCGACCGGGATGGTCGAGGTGGCGCCGATCGCGTACATCGCGGTGAAGGCGGCGGCCGCTGCCGGGACCGAGAGGAAGGCGGCCACTGCCGAGGCGGCGACCACTCCGGCCCGGGTCTTCGGGAGCAGCCGGACCGCGGCCAGGAAGATCAGATAGCCGACCCCGACCCCGACCACCGACATGTCGGTCACGTTGACCCCGAGCGCGGTGATGCCGCCGTCCGCGAAGAAGAGCCCCTGCACCAGCAGCACCACCGCAAGGCACAGGGCCCCGGTGTACGGGCCGACCAGGACGGCGGCGAGCACTCCGCCGAGCAGGTGCCCGCTGGTCCCCGCGGCCACCGGGAAGTTGAGCATCTGGGCGGCGAAGACGAAGGCGGCGACCAGTCCGGCCATGGGAGCGGTGCGATCGTCGAGCTCGCGACGGGCTCCGCGCAGGGATACCGCGATGCCGGCCGCGGCCACGGCCGCAGCGCCGAGCGAGGTCGGGACGTCGATGAATCCGTCGGGTACGTGCACCCCTGGAACCTAACCCTGTTGGGAACTCCTCGCAATAAGAGCCGGCGCCGTCGCGTCCCTCGCCCTCACCCTGCGTGACTCGGCCGCGGCGACTGTGCGGCGATGCCCCCACCGAGGACGGGCACGGTGTCACACACTGCCCACCTGACGGGCACGGTGTGACGTTGTGCCCGTCAGGTGGTGGCGGTGGTGGAGGGCCAGGTGGGGGGGCGTTTGGACAGGAAGGCGGCGATGCCTTCGGTGGCGTCGGGGGAGGAGAGGTCGCAGACCATGGCCTCGGCCGCCGTCGTGTAGGCGGCGCCGAGCGGCTGGTCGACCTGGGTGTAGAAGGTGCGCTTGCCGTTGGCCAGCACGGGCGCACTCAGCGCGGCGATCCGGTGGGCCAGGTCGGTCACCGCGCCGGGCAGCTCCTCCAGCGGCACAACCCGGTTCACCAGCCCCCAGCCGAGCGCCGTCGCCGCGTCGATCGGCGTCCCGGTCAGAAGCAGTTCCATGGCCCGCCCCCGGCCCACCCTGCGCGCCACGGCGACCGCCGGGGTGGAGCAGAAGATGCCGACGTTCACCCCCGGCAACGCGAACCGGGCGCCCTCGGCGGCGACCACCAGGTCGCACATCGCGGCCAGCTGGCAGCCGGCCGCGGTAGCGATGCCGTGCACCTGGGCGATCACCGGCTGGGGCAACGCCGGCAACGACTCCATCAGCACGTTGCACTCCGCGAACAGCCCCTGCTGCCAGTCGGCGTCCTCGGTGCGCGCGCCCATCTCGGCCAGGTCGTGCCCCGCGCTGAAGCCCCGCCCGGCGCCGGCGAGCACGACCACCCGGGCGTCCGGGTCGGCGCGCACCCGATCGATCTCGGTCTGCAGGGCACCGATCATGGCCCGGCTCAGCGGGTTGTACCGCTCCGGCGCGTTCAGGGTCAGCCGCACCAGGCCGGCGTCGTCGCTGCGGGTCACCAACGGCTGGTCGCCGGTCATTCGAAGGCCTCCGTGGAGTGGGCGCGCTCGCGCAGCAGGTTCTTCTGGATCTTGCCGGTCGAGGTCTTCGGCAGCTCCCCGAAGATCACCTCCCGGGGCGCCTTGAAGTGGGGCAGCAGCTCACGGCAGTGCGCGATCAGCTCGGCCGCGCTCGCCGCGTGTCCGGGCCGCAGCTCCACGTAGGCGCACGGCACCTCACCCCACTTCTCGTCGGGCCGGGCCACCACTCCGGCCAGGGCCACCGCGGGGTGGCGGTAGAGGGCGTCCTCGATCTCGACCGAGGAGATGTTCTCCCCACCCGAGATGATCACGTCCTTGGCCCGGTCGCGGATCTTCACGTACCCGTCGGGGTCGCGCACCGCCAGGTCACCGGAGTGGAACCACCCGCCGGCGAACGCGATCTCCGTCGCCTCGGGGTCCTTGAAGTACCCCTTCATGGTGATGTTGCCCCGGTAGGCGATCTCGCCGATCTCCAGGCCGTCGTCGGCGACCTCGGCCCCGGTCTCGGGGTCGAGCACCCCCATCGCGTCCTGCAGCAGGTAGCGCACCCCCTGACGCCCGTTGCGCAGCGCGCGCTCGTGCAGGTCGAGCCCGCTCCACTCCGCCTGCTTCGCGCAGACCGTGGCCGGACCGTACGTCTCGGTCAGGCCGTAGACGTGGGTCAGGTCGAAGCCCAGCTCCTCCATGCCCTCGATCGTCGAGGCCGGTGGCGGGGCCGCCGCGATCATGGCGTGCACCGGGTGCTCGATCCCCGCGCGCAGCTCGGCCGGAGCATCGAGCAGCAGGCTGTGCACGATCGGGGCCCCGCAGTAGTGGGTCACCCGGTGCTCACGGATCAGGGCGAAGACGGACGCCGCATCGACCGCCCGCAGACAGACGTTGGTGCCCGAGTTGGCGGCCATGGTCCACGGGAAGCACCAGCCGTTGCAGTGGAACATGGGCAGCGTCCACAGGTACACCGAGTGCCGCGCCATGCCCCATGTGAGGATGTTGCCGACGGCGTTGAGGTACGCGCCGCGGTGGTGGTAGACGACGCCCTTGGGCCGTCCGGTGGTTCCGGAGGTGTAGTTGAGGGCGATCGCCTGCCACTCCTGAACCGGCTCGGTGCGGGAGAAGCCGGGGGTCGCGGCGTCCAGCATCGCCTCGTACTCGACCGCCCCGATCCGCTCGCCCGGCCCGTCGTACTCGCTGTCGTCGACATCGATCACGATCGGGGTGCGCTCCAGGCCGGCCAGCGCCTGGGCGGCCACGCCGGAGAACTGACGGTCGACCAGCAGGACCTCCGCCTCGCTGTGGCCGAGGATGTAGCGGATCGTCGCGGCGTCCAGGCGGGTGTTGATCGTGGTCAGCACCGCACCGGTCATCGGCACGCCGAAGTGCGCCTCGACCATCTCGGGGGTGTTGGCGAGCAGGACGGCCACCGCGTCACCGCGCCCGACACCCCGCTCGACCAGAGCGGCGGCGAGCCGGCGGCAGCGGTCGCGGGTCTGTGCCCAGGTGTAGCGGCGCCGTCCGTGCACCACGGCGAGGCGCTGCGGGTAGACGTCGGCGCTCCAGTCCAGGAACAGCAGCGGAGTCAGCGGGGCATGGTTCGCCGCGTTCTCCTCCAGGCCGACCTCGAAGTCCTCGCGCGCCATGTCGCCCACCCACCTGTCGGTTCCGTCCTGCTTCTCCCCGGTGAATCTATGAGTGCCCGGGCTCCGCGGGAAGTGACCCTCGTCGACCGCCTAGGATCGCGGGATGATGTCGAGCCACTTCATCACGCTGCTGCACGAACAGGTGCGCCGCGAGTTCACCGCCAGCCAGCAGTACGTCGCCCTCGCGGTGTGGTTCGACGGCCACGATCTGCCCCGGCTCGCCGGGCACTTCTACCGGCAGAGCGTCGAGGAGCGCAATCACGCCATGATGATGGTGCGCTACATGCTCGACCGGTCGCTCCCGGTCGACGTGCCCGGGGTCGACCCGGTGCGCAACGACTTCACCGCGCCGGCCGAGCTGGTGGCCCTGGCGGTGGCTCAGGAGGAGGAGGTCACCCGGCAGATCGAGGCGCTCTTCCGGGCGGCCCGGGCCGACGACGATGTGCTCGGCGAGCAGTTCATGCTCTGGTTCATCAAGGAGCAGGTCGAAGAGGTCGCCTCGATGAAGACCCTGCTCGCGATCGCCGAGCGGGCGGGCACGGACTGGTTCGAGATCGAGAACTACCTGGCCCGCGAGGCCCCCGGCGACGGCGGGATGGACGCAGCAGCGCCGACGGCCGCGGGTGGCGCCCTGTAGCCACGCTGGGCCGGACCACCCGCCCGGCGGATCGACAGCCCAGCGTGGCCGCTGCCTAGGACGCCACTGAACAACTGCACGATTCGGGTGTGGGTCGGAGTTGTACGGGTTTGTCATGGGTTTGCGGTGTGTCACCGCTATCTTGGGTGCCC
>JBAPWU010000041.1:0-8039 GCA_049283855.1 Kineosporiaceae bacterium | reverse complement strand
CTGGGCCGCCGGCGAGGCATGCTGCCAGTCGCAGCCCCCGCACCCGCCCGGTCCGGCCACCGGGCAGGGCACGGGCACCCGGTCCGCGGACGCGGTGAGCACCTCGACCGCCTCGGCCCGCCAGAACCGCCGGTCGGCACCGTCCTCCAGGAGCCGGGCCAGGACCACTTCGCCGGGCAGGGCATGGCGCACGAAGACGACCCGGCCCTGGTGGCGGGCCACGCAACTTCCGCCGGTGGCCACCGCGCCGACCTCGAGCCGCACCAGGGCAGCGCCCGGATCGGGCATCGGCTCACTCACCGAGCAGGTCGTCCATCGCCCCGCCCCGCACGGGCACCCGCGGCGCCGCCTCGGTGCGCTCCTCGACACCCTCGCTGGAGCTCAGCTGCCACGGCACGCTGGCCACCATCACTCCCGGGGTGTAGTGCAGCCGGGTCTTCAACCGCAGGGCACTCTGGTTGTGCAGGACGTGCTCCCACCAGTGCCCGACGACGTACTCGGGCACATAGACCACGACCAGGTCGCGCGGGCTGTCCCGCCGGATGCCCTTGACGTAGTCGACCACCGGCCGCGTGATCTCCCGATACGGCGAGTCCAGGGCGCGCAGCGGCACCGGGATGTCCCGGGCGTCCCACTCACGCTGCAGGTGCGCGGTCTCCTCCGGATCGACCATCACGGTGACCGCCTCCAGCACCGACGATCGCGAGGCGCGCGCATAGGCCAGGGCTCGCATCGTCGGTTTGTGGATCTTCGAGACCAGCACGATGGCATGCACCCGGGACGGCAGCTGACGGGCCTTGCCGCTGGCATCGAGCGCCAGTTCCGTGCGCACCGACTGGTAGTGGCGGCGGATGCCGAGCATCAGCAGGTACAGCAGGGCCATCGCGATCAGCGCCAGGTAGGCGCCGTGCACGAACTTGGTCACCAGCACGATCACCAGCACGCTCCCGGTGATCGTGAGCCCGATCGCGTTCACCACCCGAGAGCGCACCATCCGCCGCCGGGAGGCCGGGTCGGTCTCGGTACGCAGCAACCGGGTCCAGTGCCGCACCATGCCGGTCTGACTCACCGTGAACGAGATGAAGACCCCGACGATGTAGAGCTGGATCAACTTGGTGACCTCGGCGTTGTAGACCACGATCAGCGCCGCCGCGGCCGTGGCCAGCATGATGATCCCGTTGCTGAACGCGAGCCGGTCGCCGCGTGCATGCAACTGGCGCGGCATCAGGTCGTCGCGGGCCAGGATCGAGCCCAGCACCGGGAACCCGTTGAACGCCGTGTTCGCGGCGAGCACCAGGATCAGCCCGGTGGTCGCCACCACCAGGTAGAACGCGACCGGGACGTGGTCGAAGAGGGCCTTGGCGATCTGGGCGATCACCGGGTGCTGGACGTAGCCGTCGCCCACCGGCACGCCGTTGCTCAGCAGTTGGACGGCGGGGTCCTCGGCGAAGCGGATCTTCATCTGCCGGGCCAGGATCAGGATGCTGAGCAGCATGGACACCGCGATCGCCCCGAGCAGCGCCAGGGTGGTCGCCGCGTTCTTGCTCTTGGGCCGCTGGAAGGCGGGCACGCCGTTGCTGATCGCCTCGACCCCGGTCAGCGCGGTGCAGCCCGAGGAGAAGGCGCGCAGCAGCAGGAATCCCCAGCCGAGCCCGACCAGTCCCTGCTCGAACGCCGGCTCGGTCGTGGCGGTGAACCCCGCGCTCTCGGACAGCGGCAGCGTGCCGGCAGCGAGCCGGATCAGCCCGTACAGGCCCATCCCCAGGATGGCCGCCATGAACGTGTAGGTCGGGATCGCGAACGCGGTGCCCGACTCCCGGACGCCCCGCAGGTTCATCGCCGTGAGCACCCCCACCACGGCCACCGCGAGCAGCGCCTCGTGCCCCCGCAGCGCCGGGATGGCCGCCGAGGCGTAGCGCGTGCCCGAGGAGACCGAGACCGCCACGGTCAGCACGTAGTCGACCAGCAGCGCGCTGGCCACGGTCAGCCCGGCCGGCACCCCGAGGTTGGTGGTGGCCACCTCGTAGTCACCGCCGCCAGAGGGGTAGGCGTGCACGTTCTGCCGGTAGGACAGCACTACGATCAGCATCACGAAGATCACGGCCAGGCCGACGAACGGCGAGAAGGTGAATGCCACCGTGCCGGCCAGGGCCAGAGTGAGCAGGATCTCGTCGGGGGCGTAGGCCACCGACGACAAGGCGTCCGAGGCGAACACCGGCAATGCGATCCGCTTGGGCAACAGCGTCTCGGACAGGCGCTCGCTGCGGAAGGGACGCCCCAGCAGGAGCCGTTTCAGGGCGTCAGCAAAGATGGCCACGCTGGGCATCGTAGGCGCGCACGGGTGACGTGTAGCGTCGGGCCCGACACAGAAGGAGTCGGATCGCCGTGCATTTCGTGATCATGGGGTGTGGCCGGACCGGCTCCACCCTGGCCCAGATGGTCGAGGACCGAGGTCACACGGCCGCCGTGATCGACCAGAACCCGGACGCGTTCCGCCGGCTCGGCGCCGGATTCGAGGGACAGCGGGTCACCGGAATGGGTTTCGAACGGGAGACCCTGCAGGACGCCGGGATCGCGGAGGCGTACGCCTTCGCGGCGGTGAGCAGCGGAGACAACTCGAACATCCTGGCGGCCAGGGTGGCGCGCGAGGTGTTCGGCGTCTCCAACGTGGTGGCCCGGATCTACGACCCGGGTCGCGCCGAGGTCTACGAGCGCCTGGGCATCCCCACCGTGGCCACCGTGCGCTGGACGGCCGACCAGATCGTGCGCAGGCTGCTGCCGGTCGGGGCGGCCTCGGAGTACCGGGATGCCTCTGGTGCGCTGATCCTGGCCGAGGTGCGGGTGCACCTGAGCTGGGTCGGGCGGCACATGGCCGAGATCGAAGCGGCGACCCGGGGCCGCGTGGCCTACCTCACCCGCCTCGGCGAGGGCGTCGTGCCCGACCCGCAGACGGTCTTCCAGGAGGGCGACCTGCTGCACCTGATGATCCGCGAGGTCGACGTACCCGAGGCGGAGTCGGCGCTCGCCGCCGCTCCGGTGGAGGATGATCACTGATGCGCATCGTGATCGCCGGGGCCGGGAGCGTGGGCCGCTCGATCGCCTCGGAGCTGCTGGCCAACGGGCACGAGGTGCTCCTGGTCGACCGTGACCCCGCCGCGATCCGGCTGGCCAGCGTGCCCGACGCCCAATGGCTGCTCGCGGACGCCTGCGAGATCAGTTCCCTGGCCGAGGCCGGGCTCGCCGACTGCGACGTGGTGGTCGCGGCGAGCGGCGACGACAAGGTGAACCTGGTGGTCTCGCTGCTGGCCAAGACCGAGTACGGCGTGCCGCGCACCGTCGCCCGGGTGAACAACCCGAAGAACGAGTGGATGTTCGACGAGGCTTGGGGGGTCGACGTCGCCGTCTCCACCCCGCGCCTGATGACCGCGCTGGTCGAGGAGGCGGTGTCGATCGGCGACCTGGTCAGGATCTTCACCTTCCAGCAGAGCCACGCCAACATGGTCGAGCTGACCCTGCCGGCGGACACCCCCGTGGCCGGGAGCATGGTCGGGGACATGGAGTGGCCCGACGACACGGTCCTGGTCGCGATCATCCGGGCCGAGCGTCCGATCGCCCCGAGCCGCGACGACACGCTCGAGGCCAACGACGAACTGATGTTCATCACCGTGCCCGAATCCGAGGACGCGCTGCAGCAGCTGCTCAGCCCGGACCACGACTGACCCCATTCGGGCGGGGCCGGAGCGGACCGGACCGGGCGAGGGCCGGTTACTCGGCGGCGGGGTGGGGTGGGTGCGCGACCGGCACCCGGCGGACCACCAGCCAGGTGAGGTAGGCGGTCAGCGCGAACAGCGGGATCCCCAGCGGCACGCTGACCAGACCGAGCGTCGCCGTCCTGCCCAGCAGGTACAGCGGCACCTGCACGGCGAGGCGGACGGCGAACATCCCCACCCACAGCCAGGTCGCCAGCCGGTACACCCGCATCCGCAGCGGCACCTGGCGCCAGTGCGTCATCTCACCCAGGGCGAATCCCAGCACCAGGCCGACCACGGGCCAGCGCAGCGCCACGGAGAGGGCGTAGCCCGCGCCGTAGGCGGCGTTCTTGATGATCGAGGGCAGGAAGAAGTCCTCCGATCGTCCGGTGCGCATGGCCAGGAATGCTCCGATGCCCACCCCGATCACTCCGGACAGGGCCTGGGTCAACGGCTCCCGGCGGGCCAGGCGCCACACCGCGAAGGCGGCTGCCGGCGCCAGGGCGGCCAGGGACGACAACCTGAGATCGCGGGTGATCCCGTACAGCACGGAGAACACGGTGAGCGGCACCACGGACTCCAGCAGCCCGCGCACGCCCCCGATCGACTTCTCCAGCGAGAACTGCTCGCCCACGGCCTGGGCCAGGGCGCTCTGGGCGGCGGGACGCTCCCGGACCGCGTCGTCCTCAGCCGTCGCCACGGGCGACCAGTTCATAGCGCGGGTTGAACACGGCCGGCTCTCCCTCGGACTCGGTGACCATTCCGTGCACCCGGATCCGCCGTCCCGGTTCGACCCCGGCGATCTGCCGCCGGCCCAGCCAGATCAGGGTCAGCGTGCCGCTGCCGTCGTAGAGGGCCGCCTCGAGCGCAGGCACGCCTGCCCGGGGCCGCAGGGTCACCGAGCGCAGGGTGCCGCATGCCGTCGCCGGACGGCGCAGCTCGAGGTCCGCGATCGGTGTTCCGCCCAGGCGAGCAGCACTCTCCTGCTCCTGCTCGGCGTGCACCTCGTGCTGCGGAGTCACAATCCGGGACAGGGCTGTGCGTAATCGGGACTTCGGCGGTGTGGCCATACGTCCAGGGTAAGCCTCAGTGGATTTCGGTGATCTCGGGTCCGCGCTCGAAGGGGGCCAGATCGTCCCTGGTCCGGTCTCCACCCGGCTCCTCGAGCGCCTCCTGGGCGATCACGGCGTCCGGCAGGCGCAGCACGAGCAGCTCGCGCGGCGCCATGGCCTCCGCACCGCGGACCACCACCACGTCGCGCACCACCGACTCGAGTTCCACCGCGGCCTCGGCGTCGTGCACCGCACGGCCGTGGAAGACGGCGCGCAGGAACCAGCGCGGCCCGTCGATCCCGGCGAAGCGGGCCGGCTGGTGGCCGGTCCGGCCGTCGGGGGTCCGCGCCGGGATCCGGGCCAGCAGCTCACGGCCGAACACCCCCGTCACCTCGTCGGCGGTGCCCCCCTGGTGGGTGATGCCAGCAGCGATCTCGGTCCGGATCTCATCCCAGATGCCCTCGCTGCGGGGAGCGGCGAAGGCCTGCAACTGCACCGCGGACTCGCCCAGCTGCACCGTCGCGGCGTTCACCGCTCCAGTGGCCTCCTCGACCTCGAGCCGCAGCTCCATCCCATCCCGGCCGCGCACGCGCAGGCCACCGAGGTCGACGTACCCGTCGGTGTCCGGCCGCTCGGCCGCGTCCCAGGGCCCCTCGGGCCGCGGCGACAGACCCGGCCGTTCCTCGGCCCCGTCGACGTCCTCGGCGTCGCCGTCCTGCGCCTCGTCGGCACCCTCGGCCTGGTCGGCACTCGGCTCGGCCTCGGGCTGGTCCCGGCGGCGGAACACCTTCACTGATCCTCACCCTTCTGCAGGAACCCCCCGGTGGAGCCGAACCCACCGGCGCCTCGCGACGCCTGCGGCAGTACGTCCACCTCGACGAAGTGCACCCGCTCCACCCGCTGCACGACCAGTTGGGCGATCCGGTCCCCCCGTCGCACCTGGAACGTCTCGTCCAGATCGGTGTTGATCAGGGTCACCTTGATCTCGCCCCGGTATCCCGCATCGATGGTGCCCGGCGCATTGACCACCGTAACCCCGTGTCGGGCGCCCAGGCCCGAGCGGGGGTGCACGAAGGCCGCGAAGCCCTCCGGCAGCGCGATCGCGGTGCCGGTGGGCACCACCGCACGGCGGCCGGGGGCCAGGGTCACGTCCACGGCGCTGACCAGGTCGGCACCCGCGTCGCCGGAGTGGGCGTAGGCCGGCAGGGGCAGCCCGGGGTCCAGCCGGAGCAGCTCGACCCGCAGCCGGGCCTGATCCACCCGCAACCCCTCGGTCATCGCGCGCTCGGACACGGGGAGAGGGTAGCCCGTGTGACAGGCTGGGCCGGTGAACGAGAACTACAGCGAGAAGCTGTGGCCCGCCTGGTGGGTGTGGGCGATGGCGGGGGTGATCGGCGGCGGCATCGGACTGACCGTCGCCCGATTCAGCGGTCCCGGCGCGATCCTCACCACCGTGGCGCTGAGCGGGCTGATCGCGACGCTCCTGGCCCGCAGCACCCCGGAGGTGGCGGTGCGCGACGGAGAGCTGCATGCCGGCCGGGCCCATCTGCCGCTGAGCCTGACCGGCGCCGTCGAGGAGTTCGAGGCCGTGGCCATGCGCCAGGCGCTCGGCCCGGGCCTGGATGCCCGTGCGTTCCTGTGCATCCGCGGTTGGATCCCGACCGGGGTCCAGGTCGCTGTGAACGACCCGAGGGACCCGACCCCGTACTGGTTGCTGTCGAGCCGGCGGCCCGCGGACCTGGCCCAGGCCATCCGCCAGGCCGTCGCCCGCCCGGGCCGCCGCTGACGCCGCGGCTGCTTACGCCGCGCACTCCTTGCACACCGGCTGCCCGCCGACCTCCTTGGCCAGCTGGCTGCGGTGGTGCACCAGGAAGCAGTTGGAACAGGTGAACTCGTCGGCCTGACGCGGCAGCACCCGTACCGACAGTTCTTCGTTCGACAGGTCGGCACCGGGCAGCTCGAATCCCTCGGCCGCCTCGATCTCGTCCTCGTCGACCGTTCCTGACCCCTTGTCGACACGCCGGGCCTTGAGCTCCTCGATCGAGTCCTCGCTGAGCTCGTCGTCCGTCTTGCGCGGCGCGTCGTAGTCAGTCGCCATGAAGGTCACGCTCCGAGTGAAAGTGTGGACGTTCGGTTCTGGTCGTTCACCTGCGGGGCCGCACACGTGAACTAGCAGCGCACGGGTAACGCGCCGGGATGGGCTTTTGTGCCCTCCGGCGCTGGGCGATTGTGCACTATGCGGGGCACCGAGGCGAACCGACCTCGCCGTGACGTGCGTCGGGGCGACGGTCACGGCGTCCCGAGGTCGCTCACCAGCACCGCGTGACCTTGCGTTTCGCACCACGACGCCCTGCAAACAGTCGGAACCCGGGCAGCGTGCTTTCGGTCACACGGGCGGGTGGTCCTGCCCCTGAAGCCCCTCGAGCCGGTCGAGCAGGCCGAGCAGGATCCCGGGCAGCGGCCCGTGGGCGGCCACCACCAGGTCGGCGGACGGCGCCCCGCCCCCCGGACCGATCACCGTTCCACCGGCCTCGGTGACCATGAGCACTCCGGCGGCGATGTCCCACACGTTCAGCCCGCGCTCGTAGAAGGCGTCCAGACGGCCCCCGGCCACGGCGCACAGGTCGAGCGCGGCCGAGCCGATCCGCCGGATGTCGCGCACCTGGGGCAACAACCCGGCGAGCAGCCGAGCCTGCGCGAGCCGATCCTGCGCGCGGTAGCCGAAGCCGGTGCCGACCAGCGCCTGGGCCAGGCCGGGCGCCGGCGGGGGATCGAGCCGGACCCCGTCCAGGAACGCGCCCTGACCGGAGGCCGCCGTCCAGGTCTCGCCGGTGGCAGGGTTGTGCACACACCCGGCCACCGGCTGCCAGGCACCGGCACGGGCCGGGTCCCCGGTGACCACGGCCACGCTCACGGCGTAGGCGGGCAGGCCGTACAGGTAGTTCACCGTGCCGTCGATCGGGTCGATCACCCAGGTCAGGCCGCTGCCGCCGGCCGCCCGGCCGCCCTCCTCGCCGAACAGCGCGTCGTCGGGTCGAGCCCGGGCCAGCAGGTCGCCGATCAGCTCCTCGGCGGCCCGGTCCATCGCGGTGACCACATCGGTGGGGCTGCTCTTCGTGGCCGCCACCTCGACCCGGGCGGGCCGGCCGCGGCCGATCAGCTCCCCTGCCGCCCGGGCCACCCGTTCGGCCACGACGGCCAGGTCGGCGGCTGCGGGAGCCGCCGCCCTCATCGGCCC
>JBAPWU010000040.1:0-6933 GCA_049283855.1 Kineosporiaceae bacterium | reverse complement strand
GTAGTCGGCGGCCGCGGCGAGCCCCCCGACCAGGGGGGCGAAGGCCTGTCCCGCGGCCTGCCACCCGCCGAAGTGGCCGAGGGCCCGGCCGAGGCTGGGGCGCGGCACCACGTCGGAGATGGCGGCCACCAGCAGCGGGGTGGTGAAGGCGTTGGCGGCGCCCTGCATCGCCCGGCCGGTCAGGAACATCGGTGCGGCCGGGGCCAGGACGCAGACCGCGGACGCGGCGGCGTAGCCGAGATACGCCAGGCGGATGGTGCGGGCCCGGCCCCAGTGTTCGGCGAGGGTGCCGGAGACCAGCATGATCGCGGCGAACGGCACCAGGTAGACGGTCAGCGACGAGGCCGCGGTGGCCAGGGAGGTATCGAGCCCACCGGCCAGTTCGGGCAGCATGGTCGTGACCATCGCGCCGCCGAAGGGCCCGAGGAGGCCGCCCGCGTACAGGGGCCAGAGGCGGTGCGGCACGGTGGATTCAGTGGATCGCGCGCAGGAGGCGGACCTCGTCGACCTCGGCCTGCGCGGCGGCGCGGCGGCGGCGGAACGCCACGCCGCCGATGGCGGCGGCGGTGAAGCAGGTCAGTGCGCCGACCAGCGGCACGAGCTGCACCGACGGGCCGTCGGTCACCTCGATCACCCCCGGGACGATCGAGGGCTGCACCGAGCCGGTCGGCCTGGGCGCCGCCACCAGATAGGTGCTCGCGGTCAGGCTCGGCTCGGGGACCCGGACGGCCGCGGCGGGCCGCGAGGCCGGGGCGCCGGTGGCGACGGTCAGCGGCTTGGTCGTCGGTTGGGTCGTCGGTTTGGCGGCGGGCGGCGTGGGGGTCGGCTTCGGGGTGGGTCGTGGAGTCGGAGTGGGAGTGGGCGTGCGCCTGGTCGACGGCGACGGCGATGGTGAGGGCGCGGCCGCGAGGACCTGGACCCGGCTGTAGGCCGTGTTGTCGGCCGGCGCGCGGTCCGTGCCGGTCAGACCTCGGGCCGTGGCCTCCCCGCCCACCAGCAGGGTGCCCGGCACGGCCTGGGCCGGGATCCGCACCGGGATCGAGGCAGACCGGGAGGCCCCCGGCGGCAGGACCGCCCCGGTGACCCGGACGGCGCTCCGCCCGGCCTTGGTCCACCCGGCCGGCAGACCCGACGCGGGGATGTCGGTGCCGAGCGGAGGGGTGTAGGTGATTCTGAGCGTGGGCGCCTCGGCGGTACCCGCGTTGCGCCAGGACAGGACGGTCGACACCGTGCTGCCGGGCCTGCCCTGGGCGGTCGGGGTGACGCTCATGACGACGTCGTACCGGCCGGCCGGAGCGGCCGTCGCAACCGCCGCGACCACGACCTGGAACATAGCTAACAGTAATAGTAAGATCACATAGAGTAATCGGAGCGGGGATCCTCGTCGTGTGCGACGAGCGGAGACCTCCGCAGCGTGCAGCCTGGCCACGACCGGAGCCTAACTCGCCAGGTGCGCCATGACCGCGCGTGACACGGTCGCGGGCGCGCCGCGCTGCTGGTCCCGAGCGGTTAGCATGGACCCACAGGCGTCGATCCGGCCATCACCGGGGAGCCTCCGGAAGAACAGGGCACGAGGGCTCAGGACCGGCCCCGTGCCGCCAGTAGAACCGGACGGGTCCGGCCCGTGACAGCCGATGTGGAGCGGTGCACCGCGTCAGCGGTGCGCAAGCGAGGTGGTACCGCGGTGCCCCGGAGGACTCCGGTGGCGTCGTCCTCGCCGTCAAGGCGACGCAGCGAGGAGCCCGGCACCGTGCCCGACCACCAGAGCCAGACGCGCTATCCGCAGGTCGTGTCCACCCCGGCCTTCCCCGAGATCGAGGAACGGATCCTGCGCTACTGGAGCAGCGACGGCACGTTCGAGGCCAGCGTCGCCACGCGCTCCGCCGACGGCGCCGACGGCACGACCGGGGGCAACGAGTTCGTCTTCTACGACGGCCCGCCGTTCGCCAACGGGCTGCCGCACTACGGCCACCTGCTCACCGGGTACGTCAAGGACGTCGTGCCGCGCTACCAGACGATGCGCGGGCGCCGGGTCGAGCGCCGGTTCGGCTGGGACTGCCACGGCCTGCCCGCCGAGGTGGAGGCGGAGAAGCAGCTCGGCATCGTGCACAAGGCCGAGATCGAGCAGATGGGCATCGGCCTGTTCAACGACGCCTGCCGTACCTCCGTGCTGGCCTACACCAAGGACTGGGAGGACTACGTCCACCGCCAGGCCCGCTGGGTCGACTTCGAGAACGACTACAAGACCCTCGACCTGGACTACATGGAGAGCGTCATGTGGGCGTTCAGGTCCTTGTGGGACAAGGGCCTGGTCTACGAGGGCTTCCGGGTGCTCGCCTACTGCTGGCGGTGCGAGACCCCGCTGAGCAACACCGAGACCCGGATGGACGACGTCTACCGCCAGCGCCAGGACCCGGCCGTCACCGTCGCGATGGAACTGACCAGCGGCCCGGCGTCCGGCGCCAAGGCCCTGATCTGGACGACGACGCCGTGGACCCTGCCGAGCAACCTGGCCATGGCGGTGCACCCGGACCTCGACTACGTGGTGGTCGAACCGGCCGAGGGGAGCGCGCACGCGGGCGAGCGGTACGTGCTGGCCGCGGCCCGGGTGAGCCACTTCGCCCGGGAGCTCGGCGAGGCCCGGGTCGTCGCGCAGCTGAAGGGATCCGATCTGGTCGGGGCCACCTACACGCCGCCGTTCGGCTACTTCGCCGGACGGCCGAACGCCCACCAGGTGCTGGGCGGCGACTTCGTCACCACTGACGAGGGCACGGGCATCGTGCACATGGCGCCGGCCTTCGGCGAGGAGGACAAGGTCGCCTGTGACGAGGCCGGGATCGAGCCGGTGGTCCCGGTGGACGGCCAGGGGCGGTTCACCGCCGAGGTGCCCGACTACGCCGGGCAGCAGGTGTTCGAGGCCAACCCCCGGATCGTCGCCGACCTGAAGGCCGCGGGCACCCTGGTCCGGCACGAGTCCTACGAGCACCCCTACCCGCACTGCTGGCGGTGCGACAACCCGCTGATCTACAAGGCGGTCTCCAGCTGGTTCGTGGCGGTCAGCACGTTCCGCGACCGCATGGTCGAGCTGAACCAGCAGATCCAGTGGGTGCCCGACCACATCAAGGACGGCTCGTTCGGCAAGTGGCTGGCCAACGCCCGCGACTGGTCGATCAGCCGCAACCGCTACTGGGGCTCGCCGATCCCGGTCTGGGTCAGCGACGACCCGACGTACCCGCGCACCGACGTCTACGGGTCGCTGGCCGAGCTGCAGCGCGACTTCGGGGTCGAGGTCACCGACCTGCACCGCCCCTATGTCGACGAGCTGACCCGGCCCAACCCGGACGACCCCACCGGCGCCTCGACGATGCGCCGGGTGCCCGAGGTGCTGGACTGCTGGTTCGAGTCCGGGTCGATGCCGTTCGCCCAGGTGCACTACCCGTTCGAGAACGCCGAGTGGTTCGAGAACCACTACCCGGGCGACTTCATCGTGGAGTACATCGGGCAGACCCGCGGCTGGTTCTACACGATGCACGTGCTGGCCACCGCGCTGTTCGACCGGCCGGCGTTCTCCGCCTGCGTCAGCCACGGCATCCTGCTCGGCGACGACAGCCGCAAGATGAGCAAGAGCCTGCGCAACTACCCCGACGTGCGCGAGGTCTTCGACCGCGACGGCGCCGACGCGATGCGCTGGTTCCTGATGTCCTCGCCGGTGCTGCGCGGCGGCAACCTGGTGGTCACCGAGCGGGGCATCCGCGACGGCGTCCGTCAGGTGATGCTGCCGCTGTGGAACGTCTGGTACTTCTTCGCCCTCTACGCCAACACCTGTGGCGATCCCGCGGACGGCGGCTACCGCGCGCAGCGGCGCACGGCGGCGACCGCCTCGGCCGACGTGCTCGACCGGTACCTGCTGGCCAAGACCCAGGAGCTGGTGGTCACCATGACCGCCCAGCTGGACGCCTACGACCTGGCCGGTGCCGCGCAGAGCCTGCGCGACCACCTCGACGCGCTGACCAACTGGTACGTTCGCCGCTCCCGCGAGCGGTTCTGGGCCACCGAGGGCGCCACGCCGGATGCGCGGGACGCCTTCGACACCCTCTACACCGCCCTGGAGGTGCTCACCCGGCTGGCCGCCCCGCTGCTGCCCCTGATCAGCGAGGAGATCTGGCGCGGCCTGACCGGCGGACGCAGCGTGCACCTGACGGACTGGCCCGAGGTCGCGGGCGAGGGCGCCCTGCCTGCGGACGCCGCGCTGGTGGGCGCGATGGACACGGCCCGCGATGTCGCCTCGTCCGCCCTCGGGCTGCGCAAGGCCGCCGGGCTGCGGGTGCGGCTGCCGCTGCCGCAGCTCACCGTGGTGACCGCGGATCCCGGTGCGCTGCACCCGTTCTCCTCGATCATCGCCGACGAGGTGAATGTGCGCACCGTGCGCCTGGTGGGCATCGACGACGCCGAGGGGCACGAGGTCGGGATCACCCGGCGGCTGACCGTGAACGCCCGTGCGGCCGGACCCCGGCTGGGCAAGGCGGTGCAGGACGTGATCCGGGCCAGCAAGTCCGGCGACTGGCAGCAGACCGACGCCGGCGTCGTGTGTGGCGGGGTGACCCTCGCCGACGGCGAGTACGTGGTGGAAACGGTTGTCGCCCAAGGCGATACGGCCCCCAATGGGGGCGGTCCGGCGGTGGCGGTGCTGTCCGGCGGCGGCTTCGTGGTGCTGGACACCACGGTCACCGCCGAGGCCGCCCGCGAGGGACTGGCCCGGGACCTGGTGCGCGCCGTCCAGCAGGCCCGGCGAGATGCGGGGCTGGCCGTCGGCGACCGGATCGTGCTCACCCTGGTGACGCCGAGCCTCGCGGTGCCGGAGGCCGTGTCGGCGCACGAGGACCTGATCCGATCGGAGACCCTCGCGGTCGAGGTGACGGTCGAGGCCGAGACCGCCCCTCGGGCCGGTGCCGACTACGACGAGCTCTCCGGCGACGCGCTGGTCGACATCAGCGTGGTGCCCCTGTGACCGAGCAGCCGGGGGAGCGGCTCGGGGCGGTCTACCGCGAGATCCTGGCGCGGGCCCCCGAGCACGACCTGGTGCCGAGCCTGGAGCGGATCGCCGCCGTGACCGAACTGCTCGGCGACCCGCAGACGGCCTTCCGCACCATCCACCTGACCGGCACCAACGGCAAGACCTCGACCACCCGCATGGTCGAGGCCCTGTTGCGGGCGCACGGCCTGCGCACCGGGCGGTTCGTCAGCCCGCACCTGAGCGACGTGCGGGAACGGATCAGCCTGGACGGCGTGCCGCTGTCCCCGGAGCGGTTCGTCGAGGTCTACGACGAGGTGCGTCCCTACCTCGACCTGGTCGACGCCGCCTCGGCGTCCCGCGGAGAGGTGGCGCTGACCTTCTTCGAGGTGCTGGTGGCGATGGCCTACGCCGCCTTCGCCGATGCCCCGGTGGACGTCGCCGTGGTCGAGGTCGGCATGGGCGGGTCGTGGGATGCCACCAACGTCGTGCACGGCGAGGTCGCGGTGGTCACCCCGATCGCGATGGACCACCAGCGATTCCTCGGCCACGACGTGGCGACCATCGCCGCCGAGAAGGCGGGGATCATCGAGCCGGGGGCGATCGTCGTCCTGGCCGAGCAGAGCGAGGAGGCGACCGGGGTCATCCTGGCCCGTGCCGCCGAGGTGGGTGCGAGCGTGGCCCGGGAGGGGATCGAGTTCGGCGTCGCCGGGCGTGAGGTGGCCGTCGGCGGTCAGTTGCTCACCCTGAGGGGGCTGGCCGGCAGCTACGAGGAGGTCTTCCTGCCGCTGCACGGCGTCCACCAGGCCCACAACGCGGTCTGCGCGCTGGTCGCGGTGGAGGCCTTCCTCGGGGTGGCTCCCGGTCGGCTCGATCCCGACCTGGTCCGCGAGGCGTTCGCCGGGGTCGACTCCCCGGGCCGGCTGGAGGTGGTGCGGCGCAGCCCCACCGTGCTGGTCGACGCGGCGCACAACCCGGCCGGCGCCGAGGCGCTGGCCGCGGCCCTGGAGGATTCGTTCGGCTTCTCCCGCCTGATCGGGGTGATCGGGGTGATGGCCGACAAGGACGTCGTGGGCATCCTCGACGCGCTGCAGCAGGTGCTGGACGAGGTGGTCCTCACCCGGTCCTCCTCGCCGCGGGCGATGGCTCCCGAGGACCTCGGCGGGATCGCCGAGGAGGTCTTCGGTGAGGACCGGGTGCACGTCGTGGAGCGACTCGACGAGGCGCTCGACCTCGCCGTAGCCCGGGCCGAGGTCGACCACCGGCCCGGGGCGGGGGTGCTGGTCACCGGCTCGATCCCGCTGGCCGCCGAGGTGCGGGTGCTGCTCGGGGCGGACCGATCGGCCGAGCCGATCGCCGATCGGGTGGCCGCGCGGGCGGCCGACCGGGCCGATGCGATCGCGGCCGCCCGAGCCTCCGCCGCGCAGAAGCAGGAGGGCTAGATGCGTGCGCCCCGCCGGACGATGGCCTCGGCCATGCTGATGCTGGAGTCGTTCGCCGTGTTCTTCGCCGGTCTGGTCGCCAAGGACCTCACCGATCTCGGCACCGGCCGCGCGCTGGCCCTGCACGGCGGCCTGGCCCTGGCCTGCCTGGTCGTGGCCGGACTGCTCCGGTCACCGGCCGGCTACGTGCTCGGCAGCCTGCTCCAGGTGGCGGTGATCGGCACCGGCTACTGGGTTCGCTCGATGTACTTCGTCGGGGTGCTTTTCGCGCTGCTGTGGTTCGTCGCGCTGGGGGTAGGCACCAGGATCGAGCGGGAGCGGGCCGCCCATCCTGGCGGCGGCGGCGACGAGGGTGGCGGCTAGGCCCTCCTCCTCCCACGGCTCACGCATCGCGTGGCCGAGGCGCAGCAGCCGCGGCCACTGGGTGCGGTCCAGCGGGCAGCCCTCCTCGAGGGTCTGGGCGAGCCGGCGGGTGAGCAG
>JBAPWU010000039.1:0-1852 GCA_049283855.1 Kineosporiaceae bacterium | reverse complement strand
GGGGTCGAGCGCGAACCCGGCCCGCAGCTCGCCGACCCCGACCCGGGTCAGCCCGCTGCCGGTCGGGGCCAGCAGCGCGGTGCCGCCGGCACCGGTCAACCTTGCCGCGAGCGAGAGCCGGGGGACGGCGAGCGCGCTGCCGGTGCCGAGGTCGAGCCGCACCGGGTCGACGTCCAGGGCGAGGGTGACCCCGGCGGCCCCGGCGACGTCGAGGGTCAGGGTCGGGACGACGATGGGCAGGGCGCCGGTGCCGGGCGTGGTAGCGACGGACAGCCGCAGGGTGGCCGGGGGCAGGCCGACCGCGACGTGCCTGGTCGGACCGGTGCCCTGCACGCTGCCGCCGAGCAGGGTGGCCAGGCCCTGCAACCAGATCCCGCGAGCGGTGTCATCGCCGAGAGTCGTTGCCAGCCAGTCGATCAGCGCGCTCGCGCCACGGTCGAGCAGGTCGTCGAGGGGGAAGTCCGGGACGTCGTCCGGGGCGAGCCCGAGCAGGCTCGCCAACCCGCGCAGCGGCTCGGTGGCCGGCAGGGTCGCGGCCTGGGCACGGACCAGCCCGAGCACCAGGGCGACCAGCGCGTCGTCCAGCTCGTCGAGGGCGTCGGCTCGGACAGCGATGTCGGTGGCCGCGGCGGCACCCGGCAGCCGCAGTCCACGCAGCGTGAGGGCGAACCCCGGCCGGCCGTCGTCCCAGGTCGGGATCCGGACGGCGAGCGCGGCGCCGTCCAGCGCCACGTCCGAGCTCGCGGTGCCTGCCGGGAGGGTCAGGTCGAGGGCCAGGTCGACGAAGGCGTCGACGGTGCCCGGCACCACGCTGACCTCGCCGCCGGTCAGCGGCTGAGCGAACAGCGGGACCAGGGCTTGGACCTCACAGCGAACACCGGATGCGCTGGTCACCCCGACCCGGGCACCGGCGCCGATGACGACCCTGCCGCCGGCCGTCTCGAGCACGGCGTAGGCGGTGAAGGTGCCGCCATCCACGCTGACCAGCGGCAGCCACTGCCGGCCCAGGCTGTCGGTGCTCGACTCGTCGCCACCGAGCATCTCGTCGACGAACTCGACCAGGGCCTCGCGCTGTTGCTGGTCGCGCAGGATCCGGGAGAGGAAGTCGCCGGGTCTGGCGAACCAGTCCGGCACCAGGTCGCCGTCGTCGACCAGGCCGAGCGCGGTGGCCAGCCCGGCGAGGTCCCCCAGGTCGAGGCTCATCCGCGCACCACCCCATCGACGCCGCGAACGATCCGATCGATGCTGTGCCGGGCCTGCGGCAGCACGACCAGTCCGGCGCGGGCGGCGACGATCGCGACCGGCACCAAGGCGGCGCCGTCCGAGTCAGTGCCGGCGTGGCGCGCGACCGAGTGTGCGACGTCCAGAACGGCCTGCCAGACCAGCGCGGTCAGCGCGTCACCCCAACGCTGGACGACGACGGCGGGTCCCTCGGGACGCTCGCCGGTGGCGGCGAACAACCCGGTGGGGCGGTCGGCCGTCCCGACCAGGATCCGGACGGTGACATGTCCGACGAAGTTCGGGAGCTGGTCGCAACGCACCGGGAGGTGGACCGTGACCTCGCCGACACCGAGCTCGATCTTGCAGGAGGCGACCTCCACCAGCAGCGCGTCAGCACCCTCCTGCCAGAGCGCCACGGTGGGCAGCTGGGCGTCCGGCGGTGGGGTGCGGCCGGTCGCAGCGGCGGCGACCTGCTGCCGCAGCGCGACAGCGATCAGGGCGACAGCGCTGTCGGCCGGGACGGGAACGGGTTCGACCGGGGCGCCGGGCGGAACGCCGAGCTCCGGCAGCAGTGCCGGGCAGCGCTTGCGCAGCACCGCCAGCAGCGCCTTGCAGTTGGCGTCAACCCGGG
>JBAPWU010000038.1:0-2632 GCA_049283855.1 Kineosporiaceae bacterium | reverse complement strand
GTGCCTCGGCTGGCCGCGGTCGGCCTGGGCGAGGAGCTGCTGGTGCGGTGGGTCGACCCGGTCGACCCGGTGGCGCCGTGGACGGGCACCGCGGAAGAGTGGCGCCTGGCCCGGCAGGTCCCGCCGGACCAGGTCGGGCCCCGGCTTACCGATCAGCCGGCCCCGTATCCAGCGCTGGTCACCACCGGGACCAGTCCCGACGGCACGGTCTGGCTGATCAATCTGGAGGACCAGGTCACGATCCTGATCGGGGACCGCGACGCCGCCCGGGACCTGGGCCGGTACTGGGCCGCCGAGATCGCCTGCAACGCCTGGTCGGGGCAGGTCCGCCTGGACTGTGTGGGCCTGGGCAGCGAGGTGGCCGCGATGAACCCGGACCGCGTGCACGCCCACCCCGTGACCCCAGCCGCCCACGACGGCGGCACCGACCCGGACGACCCGCTGACCGACTCGCTGACCGACCCGCTGACCCAGGCGACGGCCGAGGCGGTGGCGACCCTCAACCGCACCCGTCAGGTCCGCCAGGACGTCGTGACGGCCCGGGCCGCCGGCGCGGGCGATGATGCCTGGCCGACCCGGATCGTGTTGCTCGAGGACCCCCCGGACGACAGCGGCGTAGGCGACGTCGCGGCGCGACCGGTGGTGGCGGACCTGATCGCCACGCTCGCCGCCCATCCGGGTCGGACCGCCGCCGCGGTGGTGATCTGTGCCGGGCCGTCCCGCTCCTCGGGGGCAGGGACCGGATGGCTGGTCGAGCTGCGAACCGGCCGCGCCTACCTGACCGGACCGGGCGGCGGGATCGATCTGGTCCCGGCCGCCCTGACGGCGGCCGAGGCCCACGGGTGCGCGGCCCTGCTCGCCGTCGCCGACAGCGACGAGGACGGCGAGGCCGACATCCCGCCCGCAGACGACAGCACCGCGCCCGCCACGGACAGCCCAGACCACGCGGCGGCTGCCGGGCAGACGTCATGGCGGACCTGGGCCGCCGTGGACGGGTCGGTGCGCATCGAGCACACCCGAGCCCGCGCCACGACACCCGCCGACCCAGCTGACCCGCCTCACCTCGACGGGCCCCGCCTGGTCCCGGACGACGGTGGGCCGATCCCGGCCCAGACCCCTGACCCGGCCTGGGCGACGACCGACGCCGGCGCGTACGCGGAGATCTCACTGCCGGAGTCCTCGCCGGCTCTGCCGGTACCGGAGGGTGAGCCCGCCGGGTCGGTGTTAGCCGCCCCGGACGCGGAGTACCTGGCGGTGGCGGCGACCACGCGGGAGGACCTGGCGGTGTTGGCGCCGCAGGTGCCGGCGCCCGTGGCGGCCGCGATCAGTCGGGTCGACCCCGGCCTGGACACTGATCTGGCCGCGTGGCGCTCCCCGGACTGTCCCTTGCCTCGCCTGACGTTGCTCGGCCCCGTCCAGGCCCGCACCCGGGGGAAGGCGGTGACCAAACGCAAGCCCTACTGGACCGAGGTGCTGGCCTTCCTCGCCTTACGGCGGCACGGCGCGACCCCGGCCGAGCTGGCCGACGCCTTCGGCCTGACCAATGCGAAGGCCCGCGAGTACGTGCGGATCGTGCGGGACTGGCTGGGCACCAACCCGCGCACCGCAGCGCTGCACCTGCCGCACGCCCAGGACGCCCCGTCCGCGCTCACCCGCGGCATCGGTGTCTACGAGGTGATCGACGTCCTGGTCGATGTCGACCTGTTCCGGCGGCTGCGGCTACGGGCACAGTCCCGCGGCACGGACGGCATCCAGGACCTCGTGGCCGCCCTGCGGCTGGTCCAGGGCCGCCCCTTCGACCGGCTCCGCGTCGGGGGATGGTCGTGGATGACCGACGGCGACCGCCTGGACCATCACATGGTCAGCGCCGTGGTCGATGTCGCCCACATCGTCACCGCCCACGCCCTGCAGGTCGGTGACCTACCCCTGGCGCGGTGGGCCACCGAGACCGCTGCCCTGGCCGCACCGGATGAGGAGATCCCCAAGCTGGACCTGGCCGCGATCGCCCAGGCCGAGTCCCGGCCAGGCCTGACCGCCTCGATCCTGCGCGATGAGGTCACCGACCGGTGCGACAGCGACGACGGCGCCCCCGACGACCTACCCGCCCGGACCAGCGAAATCCTGCAGACGACCAACTGGCTGGCCCCACCTCGCCAGGCCAGCTGACCCCCTGCTGACCCCTCTAGGGACTGATCTCGGATAAACCTGCTC
Organism: Kineosporiaceae bacterium; assembly: GCA_049283855.1. Taxonomy (GTDB): domain Bacteria; phylum Actinomycetota; class Actinomycetes; order Actinomycetales; family Kineosporiaceae; genus JADJPO01. The sequence goes on along the minus strand of JBAPWU010000038.1, from coordinate 421 downwards.
AATTATGCGGCGAGCCCTTAGGCCGTCTCGCGTGGCAGATCCTCCGGCGTGTTGAGGATTGCGAGCGCGACCCGGGCCATCCGTGCGCGTCCCCACGCGGTTCCGGCCTCGTCGCCGGGTCCGGCGAGCGTGACGCGGAATCCGATGTACTCGAAGGCGTTGAGCAGCACGTCCAGGTCGATCGGCTGGGGAGTTGTCCGGCCGAGGTCGCTGAGCCGGGCGGCGAGCCGCGACCGCAGCAGGTCGAGGGTGTGCTCGCGGTGGGCGGACACCGGCGAGGACGGGTCGTGCAGTTCGGCGTAGAGGGGCCGCAGGGTCGGCCCGCGGTCGCTGGCCCACTGCAGATAGGCATCGATGCCGGCGATCCACATGTCGGTCTCGTTGTCGGTCGCCTCGATCGCGACCTGGAGGCCGTCCACGA
>JBAPWU010000037.1:0-4640 GCA_049283855.1 Kineosporiaceae bacterium | reverse complement strand
GGCCTAGTTCGGCGGGGTTGACCAGGCCCAGGCCGGCGGGCAGCACGCGCACGGTGTAGCCGAAGGGACCCGTGCGCCGCAGCCGGACCGTGCCCTCGAAGCAGTGACGACCGACCTCGAGCGACTCGACGTGGGTCAGCTCCTCGGTCACCGTGTCGACCAGGGTGTCCTCCGGGGTCACCCGGCCGTGCACCAGCTGCACCGACACGTCGGACGGCGCCAGGTCGCCGAGCGTCACGAACGCCCGCACCGTGACGTCGTCCCCGACCTGCGGGGAGTCCGAGACGCCCGAGGACTCCACGTGCTCGACCCGCACCCCGCTCCAGCCCTCACGCATCCGGGCCTTGGCCTGCGAGCGCGAGGCGGCCAGGGCCGGAGTGATCGCGGCCGCGGCGGCGGCCGCCGGCACGTACAGCTGGTTGACGTAGTCGGCCACCATCCGGCTGGCGATCACCTTCGGACCGAGCGAGCTGAGCGTGTGCCGCACCATCTCCAGCCAGCGGATCGGCAGCCCGTGCGCGTCCCGGTCGTAGAAGCGCGGCGCCACCGACCCCTCGATCAGGTCGTACAGTGCGGAGGCCTCGAGGTCGTCGCGGCGCTCGGGGTCGTCGACGCCGTCGGCGGTGGGGATCGCCCAGCCGTTCTCGCCGTCGAACCACTCGTCCCACCAGCCGTCCAGGATGGACAGGTTCAGCCCACCGTTCAGGGCCGACTTCATGCCCGAGGTGCCACACGCCTCGAACGGGCGCAACGGGTTGTTCAGCCAGACGTCGCAGCCGGGGTACAGGCTGGAGGCCATCGCGATGTCGTAGTTGGGCAGGAACACGATCCGGTGACGGACCGCCGGGTCGTCGGCGAACCTGACCACCTGCTGGATCAGTCGCTTGCCCTGGTCGTCCGCGGGGTGGGACTTGCCGGCGATCACCAGCTGCACGGGGCGCTGCGGGTGCAGCAGCAGCCGGGCCAGCCGGTCCGGGTCGCGCAGCATCAGGGTGAGCCGCTTGTACGTCGGCACCCGGCGGGCGAAGCCGATGGTCAGCACGTCGGGGTCGAGCACCCCGTCCACCCAGCCGAGTTCGGCCGGGCTGGCTCCGCGCTTGATCCAGGAGGCACGGACCCGGCGCCGCGCGTCCTGCACCAGCGTGTCCCGCATCTCCCGGCGCGTGGCCCAGATCTCCTGGTCCGGGATCTGGTCGACGCCCTCGAAGCCGTGCGCCTCGTGGGTGAGCGAGGCGCCGACGTACTTCTCGCCCAGCTCCATCACCCGGCGGTCGACCCAGGTCGGGGCGTGCACGCCGTTGGTGATCGAGGCGATCGGCACCTCGGACGGGTCGAACCCCGGCCAGAGGCCGTCGAACATCTCGCGGCTGACCACCCCGTGCAGCTGGGAGACGCCGTTGGCCCGCTGGGCCAGGCGAAGCCCCATCACGGCCATGTTGAACATCGACGGGTCGCCGCCCGCGTAGTCCTCGGCGCCCAGGGCCAGGATCCGGTCCACCGGCAGGCCGGGCACCGCGTTGTCCCCGCCGAAGAAGATCCCGATCTGCTCACGGCTGAACCGGTCGATCCCGGCCGGCACCGGGGTGTGGGTGGTGAACACCGTGCCGGCGCGCACCATCTCCAGCGCCGCGTCGAAGCTGAGCCCACCGGCCACCAGCTCGCGGATCCGCTCCAGGCCGAGGAAGCCGGCGTGGCCCTCGTTGGTGTGGTAAACCTGCGCGTCCGGCGCGCCGGTCAGGCGGGAGTGGATCCGCAGGGCGCGGACGCCCCCGATGCCCAGCAGCATCTCCTGCTGCAGGCGGTGTTCGCCGCCACCGCCGTAGAGCCGGTCGGTGATCACGCGGGCGGCGTCGTCGTTGGCCTCGACGTTGGAGTCGAGCAGCAGCAGCGGCACCCGGCCCACCTGGGCCTTCCAGATGTGCGCCGACAGGATGCGCCCGCCGGGCAGGCCGACCTCGACCACGGCCGGCACGCCGTCCGCCTCGCGCAGCAGCGCGATCGGCAGCTCATTCGGGTCGAGCACCGGATAGGACTCCTGCTGCCAGCCCTCCCGGGACAGCGACTGCTTGAAGTACCCGTGCTGGTAGAGCAGGCCCACCCCCACGATCGGCACCGCGAGATCGCTGGCCGACTTGAGGTGGTCGCCGGCCAGGATGCCCAGGCCGCCGGAGTACTGGGGCAGCACGGCGGCGATCCCGAACTCCGGGGAGAAGTAGGCGATGCTGCGTGGCACCGAGCCCGTAAGCCCCTGGTACCAGCGGGGTTCGGTCAGGTAGGCCTCGAGATCGGCGGCGGCGGCGCGCACCCGGTCCACGAACTGCGGGTCGGCGGCCAGGGCGTCGAGCTCCTCGGGCGACAGGGCCCCGAGCAGGGCCACCGGGTCGTTCTGGGTCGAGGCCCAGCGACGGGGGGCGAGCGAGGCGAACAGGTCCCGGGTCGGCGGGTGCCAGGACCAGCGCAGATTGCTGGCCAGCTCGCCCAGAGCAGCGATCGGCTCCGGCAGGACGGTACGGACGGTGAACCGGCGAATGGCTCTCACGAGTGGTGAGAGTACGGCAAGTGACCGCCGGACACACCGCAGTAGCGGCAAGCGCTTGCAGTTCTTGCAGCCCTGTTTCACCCAGCGCAGCCGCTTCGTCTGGAAAGGGTTACAGACCGCTTAATTCCCGGTAGGTTTCGGCCGATCGAGTGACTGTTCGCACCGCCACCCACCGCCTGGAACCGCCCGACTGCGGCGTTTCACGGCGGTTCGGGTGGTGCGTCCCCGTCGGTCCAGTGGTGAGGTAGGAGTCATGGCACAGTCCGGCCGTCAGAGCCCCCCAGACAGCGTCATCCCGTCGGATGACACCTCGGCGATCCCACCCACCTCCCTCGATCCGCGAACCGGCCCGCAGGCGCCGCGGATCGGCCGGATCCCCGTCCTGGCGGTCGGCCCGGTCCTGGACTGCGGCCGGTGGCCGGCCAAGGCAGTGATCGGCGAGCATGTGCCGATCACGGCGACCGTGTTCCGCGAGGGGCACGACGCGGTGGCGGCCACCGCCGTCCTGATCGACCCGGACGGCGCCGAGCACACCCGCGCGCCGATGCACCTGCTCGCGCCGGGCACCGACCGCTACGGCGCGGACGTCGTCGCCGACCGCGAGGGCGCCTGGACCTTCCGGGTGGAGGCCTGGAGCGACCCCGACGCCACCTGGGAGCACGCCGCCACGGTCAAGGTCGCTGCCGAGGTCGACGTCGACATGATGCTCGAGGAGGGCGCCCGGGTGATCGACCGCGCGCTCGCGATCCCCCGCTCGGACGAGGACGCCCGGGTGCTGCACGACGCCGTCTGGGCCCTGCGTGACGGCGGACGCCCGTCCGGCGCCCGCCTGGCCGCCGGCACCTCCCCCGAGGTGCACGCCGTGCTGGCCCGGTCCCCGCTGCGCGAGATGGTCACCCTCTCCCCCACCTACGCGCTCACCGTGCAGCGCGAGCGCGCCCTGTTCAGCGCCTGGTACGAATTGTTCCCGCGCTCGGAGGGCGCCCATCAGCGTGAGGACGGGCAGTGGGTCTCGGGCACCTTCGCCCAGGCGGCCCACCGGCTGCCGGCGATCGCCGAGATGGGCTTCGACATCGTCTACCTGCCACCGATCCATCCCACCGGGCGGATCAACCGCAAGGGCCCCAACAACACCCTCACCCCGGCCCCGGACGACCCCGGGTCGCCCTGGGCGATCGGCTCCGAGGCGGGCGGGCACGACGCGATCCACCCCGACCTGGGCACCTTCGACGACTTCGACGCCTTCGTCGCCCGCACCCGCGAACTGGGCATGGAGGTGGCGATCGACCTGGCCCTGCAGTGCGCGCCGGACCACCCGTGGGCCCGTGAGCACCCGCAGTGGTTCACCACCCGGGTCGACGGCTCGATCGCCTACGCCGAGAACCCGCCGAAGAAGTACCAGGACATCTACCCGATGAACTTCGATCTCGACCCGGTCGGGCTGTACGCCGAGGTGCTGCGGGTCTGCGAGCTGTGGATCAGCCACGGGGTGACCGTGTTCCGGGTCGACAACCCGCACACCAAGCCGGTGGAGTTCTGGGAGTGGCTGATCGGCCGGGTGAACGCCGCCCACCCCGAAGTGATCTTCCTCGCCGAGGCGTTCACCCGCCCGGCGATGATGCACACCCTGGGCAAGGTCGGCTTCCATCAGTCCTACACCTACTTCACCTGGCGGACGTCGAAGGCCGAGCTCACGGAGTACCTCACCGAGCTGTCGGGTGAGGCGGCCAACTACATGCGGCCCAACTTCTGGCCGAACACCCCCGACATCCTGCACGAGTTCCTGCAGTACGGAGGGCCGGCCGCGTTCAAGCTGCGCGCGGTGCTGGCGGCGACCATGTCGCCGTCCTGGGGCATGTACTCGGGCTACGAGTTGTGCGAGCACGTGGCGGTCAGGCACGGCAGCGAGGAGTACCTGGACAGCGAGAAGTACCAGTACCGCCCGCGGGACTGGGCCTCCTACGAGCCCGGCGCGGTGAACGAGCAGCGCTCGATCGCCCGCTACGTGGCCCGGCTGAACCAGGTGCGCAGGGAGCACCCTGCGCTGCACTACCTGCGCAACATCACGTTCCACCACGTCGACGACGACTCGGTCATCTGC
>JBAPWU010000036.1:0-13369 GCA_049283855.1 Kineosporiaceae bacterium | reverse complement strand
CAGGAGGCGGTGCTCAACCTGGCCACGTTCGATCGACGCCGACGGTTCGACACCAGCAGGCCGGATCCGCTGAACGCCTGGATGTTCGTGCTGCTGCACCTCCTCGCGGTGCTCCAGCTGTTCACCGGCTTCCAGCTGTACGTGCAGTCCATGGTCAGCGGTCACAGCGCAATAGGCCACGGGTGGCCGGCGGCGCTGCACCTGTTCACCGACTGGACCCAGCCGGTCTTCGGCGGGCTCGCCGGCGTGCGCCTGGTCCATCACGCCGTGACCTACCTGATCGCCATCTGGGTGCTGCTGCACATCTACTACGAGGTCTGGCGCAGCGTCACCTGGCAGGAGGGCGACATCGGGATCAGCATCGCCGGGTACAAGCACGCCCGGGTCGCCCCGGTCGCCCCGGTCGCCCCGGTCGCCCCGCCCGGCGAGCCGCGGACGGTCGACGTCACGACGGCCGAGCACGCCGTCGAGCAGACGGCGCGGCGCTGACATGACCGGGGCTCACCCGGCCGGGGCCGCCGACGGCAGCCCGCCGCGGGTCCTCGGGATGGGGAATCTGCTGTACGGAGACGAGGGCGTGGGCGTGCTGGCCGCGCGCGCTCTCGCTGCCAACTACGCGTTCACACCCGAGGTGGCCGTCCTCGACGGTGGCGTGCTCGGCTTCGGGGTGATGGACGTCTTCGACCGCCCCGGCCCGATCGTCGTCCTGGACGGCCTGGCCGCCGATGCGCCGGCCGGCTCGATCTACCGCCTGCCGCACGAGCAGCTCCTCTGCCTGGCCCCGGAGGTGCAACTCGCGGCGCACGAGGTCGAGCCGGTGCAGCAGCTCCGGATCGCGGCGGCGCTCGGGACGGCGCCCCCCACGGTCCTGATCGCCGTCACCGTGGCGGACACGAGCATGCGCCTCGGGCTGAGTCCGGCGGTGGCGGGGGTGTTCGACCGGTTCGTCGACGCCGCCGTGGACGAGGTCTGCCGCTGGGGGATCACCGCCCGACGGGTCGCCGAGGTGTCCCTGGGGGAGATCCTGACCCACCTGACCGTCACGGACCGGAACCGATGAGCGGCCCCGCCCCGCGAGCGTCCGGCCCGTCCCGGGACCGCCCGTCCCTGGCTGGAGCAGCGGCTGGAGCCCGGCATCCGGTGATCTCGCTGCTGGCCGAGCGTGGGCACGCGGCCGCCGCTGCGGCCGCCGTCCACTTCGCCTTCTCACAGGACCCGTCGTTCGTCGGCCTGTACGAGCCCGGCGTTCCGCTCGAACCGCTGGTGACGTTCCTGCCCCTTCCCGGCAGCGGTGCCGGCGTGCTGGACGCCGTGTCCCGCCTCGATGACAGCGGCGCTCGCCTGGTGCAGCGGTTCGACCAGGCCTTCCCCGACACCGTGGCGCGGCTCGCGCGGGTCGACGTCGGGTCGGCGCCCTCGCCGGCGCTGAGCCGGCTGCTGGGCCTGTGCAGCCTGCTGCTTGATCTCGAGGCGGACGACGTGCACCGCGCACTGCGGGGGGCGGACGACGTGCGCCTGGACACCGTGGTGATCGAGGGCGATGACGGCTGCGTCCTGGACGGGCGGCGGCTGCTCCGGAGCATGATGAGCTACCGGCTGGCCGGGGTGCCCGGGCATGCGCTGGCCGCCTCGGTCTTCACCTCCCTGGGCGAGTTCACCGGGGATGCCGTGCGGCGTCTGGTGCGCGCCTGGCCCTCCGCGCAGGTCGTGGTCTGTGCCGGTGATCTGTTCGCCCACAACGTTCTCCTGCGCGACCAGGCGCGCAGGTCGCTGTCCGGGCTGCGCCTTCCCGTGCTCCTGCCCTGACGCCTGGTCCCGCCGGCCTCGCGCCGGTCCGGTCAGCGCAGGACGAAGCCGGTGCCCAGAGCGTCGTCCAGGTCGAGGGTGAAGTGGTGCTCCCCGGTGCGGTGGGCCGTACCGGTGACCTCGGGGACGATGCCCGCCAGCTCGCCCACGTGCACCCGCTCGGCGATCCTGGCGGTGAACCGGGACCCGACGATCGAGTCATGGGTGAGCACCTGACCGGGCCCGATCCGGCCCTGCTCGGCCAGAAGGGCGAGGCGGGCCGAGGTCCCCGACCCGCAGGGGGAGCGATCCACCTCGCCGTCGGCGAACACGGTCACGTTGCGCTGGTGCGGCCCGCCGGGAAGGTCGCCCAGGTCGTCGTGCAGGATCGTGCCGTAGATCCCCGAGAGCCGGTCGTCGTCGCGGTGCCGGGCGACGTCGGTGGCGTCGAGCGCCCACTTGACCTCGCGGCCGATCGCGATCAGCTCGACGTAGTCCTCCGCGCGCACGGACAGGCCGACCGCCGAGGCCGCCAGGCTGGCGTAGTTCGCTCCGCCGTAGGCCACGTCGACGTCGACCTCGCCACGTGTCGTGCGCACCTGCACCCCGCGGGCGACGACGTACGAGGGCACGTTGCGGAAGGTCACCGAGACCACCGCCCCGCCCGAGCAGCTGACCCGGGCCACCACCCGGCCCGAGGGCACGTCGATCACCACGTCGGTCGCGCCGTCCGGCGCCGCGGCCACCAGGCCCGAGGACACCGCCCACGCGCCGAGTGCGATCGTGCCGTGGCCGCACGCGGTGGAGTAGCCGTCCTTGTGCCAGAACAGCACGCCGAGGTGCGCGCCCTCGTCGTCCGGGGGCACCAGGAAGCATCCGTACATGTCGGCGTGGCCGCGCGGCTCGTGGCAGAGCAACCGGCGGACGACGTCGACCTCCTCGTGCGTCTGGGCGTAGGTACGCCGTTCGCGCACCGTGGCCCCGGGGATGTCGGGCACGCCGACGGTGACGATCCGGAACGGCTCGCCGCCGGTGTGATAGTCGATGGTCCGCACATCCAGCATGGCCAGACAGTAGGTACGCCGCGGTCGGGAAGGAAGAGGGACGGGTTCGCTGCCCGTCGCCGGCACCACCTCGCACGTCCGCACCACGTCGGTCGGCCGTCCAGAGCGCGCCGGTCAGCCGTCTGGCAGACGCAGGAAGGCCGCTCTGACGCTCTCCCAGACGGGCCAGGCGACGAGCCACGCCACCAGTGCCAGGCCGAGCCGCGGTAGCCATGCCTCCAGGGCCGCGGTGTCACTCCGATCTCCGACGAGGAGCACGCCACCGAGAAGCAGCGCCGAGCTGATTCCCACGGCCAGACCTGCCTTGGCGAACTCACGCCATTCGTGCCGGGCCCTGGCCCACGTGCCGCTGTAGGGCTTGGGCGCCGGAGCGGGGCCGCCCGCGAACCGCTGCGCGGCGCGAACGTCGGCCCAGCGCACCATCGCGTGACCGAACGCGACCGAGAAGCCGAGGTAGACGGCCGCCAGGCCGTGCGCGAGCTCGGCGGGTGTGCCGCGCCGGAGATCCACGACGGTGAAGCCCAGCAGGGCCAGGTCGACGAGTGGGACACCGGTGAGCAGGACGGCGCCGGTGCGGCGCAGGCGCAGCATGTAACGCGCCATCAGGCCTGCCCCGAGCACCACCCAGAAGCCGATCTCGCACGCCACGATCGCGGCGACGATCACCAGGCACCACCTCCTCGCACGACTGTACGACAAAGTGATCGTACGGGCGTGCTATAAAGACTCGTGCCAAGGATCGTGAATCGCGACGCCCGCCGCGCCGCGGTGGCCGAGGCGTTGTGGCGGGTGGTGCGCAGGGCCGGAATCCACGCCGTCTCGGTGCGCTCGGTGGCGGCCGAGGCAGGCACCTCCCCGAGTTCGATGCGCCACTACTTCGCCAGTCAGGACGAACTGCTCGGCTTCGGCCTCACGGCGGTCGTCGCCCGGGTCGAGGCGCGCTTGCTGCCCCTGCTGCCACGACTCACCGGCCGCGCCGGCGCCGGGACGATCCTGGAGCAGTTCCTCCCCCTCGACGAGGACCGCCGGGCGGAGACCGAGGTCTACCTCGCCTTCATCGGCCGGGCCCACGTTGACCCGGCGCTGCGGCGGATCCGTGACGACGCCGACATCAGGGCACGCGAGGGCATCCGGTGGGCCGTCGAGCTGCTGGCTGCCGACGGCGCCCTGGGCGCCGGCCGCGATCCTGCGAGGGAGACCGATCGGCTGTACGCCCTGCTCGACGGGCTCGCCATGCACGGCGCCCTCATGCCCGACCGCTGCCCTCCCCGCCACCAGCGCCGGGTGCTCCGGGCCCACCTGGAGGAGCTGGCGCGCCCGGCCGGGTGAGCACCGGGCCGGCGGCCCCCGGCGTACGCCGCCGGGGTGATGGTCGATCGTCCGCACGTCCAGCATGGCCAGGCAGTAGGTGCGCCGCCATCGGGAAGGGAGAGGGATGGGCTCGTTGCTCGTCGCAGGCACCACCTCGGACGCAGGCAAGAGCGTGCTGACCGTGGGCATCTGCCGCTGGCTGGCGCGCCAAGGCGTACGGGTGGCGCCGTTCAAGGCGCAGAACATGTCGAACAACTCGGTGGTCACCCTGGACGGTGGGGAGATCGGGCGGGCCCAGGGCCTGCAGGCGGAGGCGTGCGGGCTGGTGCCCGAGGCGGCGATGAACCCGGTGCTGCTCAAGCCCGGCGGCGAGCGCAGCAGCCACGTGGTGGTGATGGGCCGCCCGTTCAGCGAGGTCACCGCCAGCTCGTACTCGCGGCTGCGCCCGGTGCTGCGCGCCGCTGTGCTGGAGGCCTACGACGACCTGGCCTCGCGCCACGACGTGGTGATCTGTGAGGGCGCCGGCGGAGCCGCCGAGATCAATCTGCGGGAGCATGACCTGGCCAACCTCGGCCTGGCGAGCGAGCGCGGGATCCCGGTGATCGTGATCGCGGACATCGACCGCGGAGGAGTGTTCGCCTCCCTGTTCGGCACGGTGGCTCTGCTCTCGGCCACCGACCAGGCGCTGGTGAGCGCCTTCGTGATCAACCGGTTTCGTGGTGACCGGCGGGTGCTCGACCCTGGGCCGGCGATGCTGGAACGGCTGACCGGGCGGCCGACGCTGGGCGTGCTGCCCTGGGTGCCGGGCCTGGCCTTCGACGCCGAGGACTCCCTCGCGCTGGACACCCCGCTGCCGGACGCCGGGCCTCCGATGGGCGCGCAGACCCTTCGGGTCGCCGCGGTGCGGCTGCCGCGCACCAGCAACGCCACGGACGTCGACGCGCTGGCCGCCGAGCCCGGCGTCGTGGTGCGCTGGACCACCTCACCCGCGCTACTGGCCGAGGCCGACCTGGTGGTTCTGCCGGGCAGCCGGGCCACGGTGGAGGACCTGGCCTGGCTGCGGGCGCAGGGGATCGCGGACGTGCTGACCGAGCGGGCGGCGTCCGGGCGGCCGGTACTGGGCCTCTGCGGTGGCTACCAGATGCTGGCCCGCACGATCACCGACGGCGTCGAGTCCGGCGCCGGCGCGGTCGCCGGCCTGGGACTGCTGCCGGCCGACGTCCGCTTCGGTGCCCGGAAGAGGGTCGACCGGGTGAACGGCGCGGCCTACGGCGAGGTGGTGGACACCGGGTACGTGATCCACCACGGCCGGGTGGAGGCGGACGCCGCCGCGGAGCCGTTCCTGGACGGGTGCCGGGTGGCAGCGGTGTGGGGCACGACCTGGCACGGCGCCCTCGACAGTGACGACTTCCGCCGTGCGTTCCTGCGCGAGGTGGCGGCGGCGTCCGGGCGGGACTTCGTGCCCGCGCCGGGCACCTGCGTGGCCGACCTGCGGACGGCTCGGCTGGACCGGCTGGCCGACCTGGTGGCCGACCATCTGGACACCGCCGCGCTGTTGCGTCTGATCGAGCAGGGCCCCACCCGCGGCCTGCCATTCATTCCGCCCGGCGTGCCCGGGTAACCCTGGTGAACCGGGCGTGGTGACGCCGATACGATCGGTTCGACGGTCAGCCAGCCCGCGCCGTCCGCCGTCCGGTCGAAAGGTTCGTCGTGTCCGAGGTCTCGATCGTGATCCACTCATCCGCGCAGGACGACAAGCGGGTGGTCGAGACCGGCACGACCTGTGCCGAGCTGTTCGAGGACCGCTCGATCGTGGTCGCCCGGGTCAACGGCGTGCTGCGCGACCTCGCCCACGTGGTCGAGGACGGCGACGTGGTCGAGGGCGTCGGCGTCGAGACCGACGAGGGGCTCGCGGTGCTGCGGCACTCCTGCGCCCACGTTCTCGCCCAGGCCGTGCAGGAGGCGTTCCCGGCGGCCCGGCTCGGCATCGGCCCGCCGGTGCGCGACGGCTTCTACTACGACTTCGACGTGGCCGAGCCGTTCACCCCGGAGGTGCTGCGCTCGCTGGAGAAGGCGATGGCGCGGATCGTCAAGGAGGGGCAGACCTTCCGGCGTCGCGTGGTCACCGATGCCGAGGCCCGGGCCGAGCTCGCCGAGGAGCCGTACAAGCTCGAGCTGATCGGGCTGAAGTCCTCCAGCGCCGACGGGATGGAGGCCGCCGAGGGCGCCTCGGTCGAGGTCGGCCAGGGCGAGCTGACCATCTACGACAACCTGCGCCGGGACGGGTCGGTGGCCTGGAAGGACCTGTGCCGCGGCCCGCACGTGCCCTCGACCCGGCTGCTGGCCAACGGCTGGCAGCTCACCCGCAGCGCCGCCGCCTACTGGCGGGGCAGCGAGAAGAACCCTCAGCTGCAACGCGTCTACGGCACCGCGTGGCCGACCAAGGACGCGCTCAAGGCCCACCTCGACCGGATCGCCGAGGCCGAGCGACGCGACCACCGCCGGCTCGGGATCGAACTCGATCTGTACTCCTTCCCCGACGAGCTGGGTTCGGGCCTGCCCGTCTTCCACCCCAAGGGCGGGGTGATCAAGCGGGAGATGGAGGACTACGCGCGGCGCCGGCACATCGAGGAGGGCTTCCTCTACGTCGGGACGCCGCACATCGCCAAGGAGGGCCTGTTCCAGACCTCCGGGCACCTGCCGTACTACGCCGACACCATGTTCCCGCCGATGACGATGGAGGGGTCGGACTACTACCTCAAGGCCATGAACTGCCCGATGCACAACCTCATCTACCGCTCGCGCGGGCGTTCCTACCGTGAGCTGCCGCTGCGGCTGTTCGAGTTCGGGCACGTCTACCGCTACGAGAAGTCGGGTGTGATCCACGGACTGACCCGGGTGCGTGGCCTGGAGATGGACGACTCGCACAGCTATGTGACCGCCGAGCAGGCCCCGGCCGAGATCCGGCACCTGCTGAACTTCGTGCTCAGCCTGCTCAAGGACTTCGGCCTGGACGACTTCTACCTCGAGCTGTCCACCAAGGACGACACCGGGGAGAAGAAGGACAAGTTCATCGGCTCCGACGAGCAGTGGGCCGTGGCCACCCAGATCCTTGCCGAGGTGGCCGAGGAGTCGGGTCTGGACCTGGTGCCCGACCCGGGCGGGGCTGCGTTCTACGGGCCGAAGATCTCCGTGCAGGCCCGGGACGCGATCGGGCGCACCTGGCAGATGTCGACCATCCAGTACGACTTCAACCAGCCGGAGCGGTTCGGGCTGGAGTACCAGGCCGCCGACGGCACCCGGCAGCAGCCGGTGATGATCCACTCGGCCAAGTTCGGCTCGATCGAGCGGTTCATGGGCGTGCTGGTGGAACACTTCGCCGGTGCCTTCCCGCCGTGGCTGGCGCCGGTGCAGGTGGTCGGCATCCCGGTCGCCGCCGACTACGCGCCTTATCTGAACGAGCTTGCGGATCGCCTGCGCGGCAACGGGATCCGGGTTGAGGTGGACGAGAGCGACGACCGCTTCCCGAAGAAGATCCGCACCCACACCAAGGCCAAGGTGCCCTTTCTGCTGATCGCCGGCGAGGAGGACCGGGCCAACGGTGCGGTCTCGTTCCGGTTCCGCGACGGCAGCCAGGACAACGGCATCCCGCTCGACGATGCCGTGGCCCGGATCGTCGAGGCGGTGCGAACCCGGGCGCAGGTGTAGGTCATGGACGCAACGGACGGGTTCGCCCTCCTCCCGATCCTGATGATCGCGATGACCGTGATCGTGTTCGCGATCGTGTTCGGGGTGATCGCGGTAGCGATCGTGAAGGGGCTGAGGCTGCGAGCGCGCAACGACGCCTCCCCGGTGGAGACGACGCGGGTCGCGGTGGTCTCCAAGCGCACGAGTGTGCACGGCGGCGGTGGCGACAGCCTGGCGTCCACCAGCTACCACGTCACCTTCGAACTGCTCGAGGGTGAGCGCGTGGAGCTGGGCGTCTCCGGAGCTGAGTACGGGCAGTTGGCCGAGGGCGACCGCGGCATGCTCACCCGGCAGGGCACCCGCTACAAGGGCTTCGTCCGCGACATCACCGGGAGCGCACTGTGACCGACCCGAGCCCACCTGGCACACCCGGGCCGAACACGACCCCGGCGTGGGAGTTCGCGGGGGCCGGCGACGGGTTCGAACGGTTGTGGACCCCGCACCGGATGGTGTACCTGACCGGCGAGGACAAGCCCGCGGACGGCGAGGCCGGGCCGCAGTGCCCGTTCTGCCGGGCCCCGGACCGCAGCGACGAGGACGGGCTGGTGGTCGCCCGGGGTGAGCACGCCTACGTGGTGATGAACCTCTACCCGTACAACACCGGCCACGTGATGATCTGCCCCTACCGGCACGTGTCCATGTACCCCGACCTGACCGGCGAGGAGACCGCCGAGGTGGCCGGCCTCACCAAGACCGCGATGACGGTGCTGACCGAGATCTCCGGCTGCCAGGGCTTCAACATCGGCATGAACCAGGGCGGGGTCGCCGGCGCGGGGATCGCCGCGCACCTGCACCAGCACGTGGTGCCGCGTTGGGGTGGTGACTCCAACTTCCTGCCCATCATCGGCCGCACGAAGGCCCTCCCGGAGCTGCTCGGCGACACCCGCCGCCGCCTGGCCTCAGCCTGGCCCACCTAGACCCAGACCCACCCAGCATTCCGTTCATGCTCCGCAGCGCCGTCAGAAGCGGGCGACTGGAGCGCCGATTCGACGGCCCCACGGAGCATGAGCAGATTCTCAGCTGTTGGCGATCACCTTCTCGGCCTGGTGCTGGGGCATGGGGGCGTGGCGCAGGTAGGCGCGGGTCATGGTGCCTGTGCCGTGGGCGAGGCTGCGCAGATCCGTGGCGTAGCGGGTCAGCTCGATCGCCGGCACCTCGGCCGAGACCTGGGTCCGGCCGCGCCCGGCCGAGGTCGTGCCGGTCACCCGGCCGCGCCGTGAGGACATGTCACCCATGATCGCGCCGACGTACTCGTCGTCCACCATGATCTGCACGTCGTCGACGGGCTCGAGCATCGACACCCCGGCGGACGCCGCGGCCTCCTTCAGGGCGAGCGCGCCCGCCATCTGGAAGGCGGCGTCCGAGGAGTCGACGCTGTGCGCCTTGCCGCCGACCAGGGTGACCCGGATGTCGACCATCGGGTAGCCCGCCGCCACCCCCTTCTCGAGCTGGGCCCGGACCCCCTTCTCGACGCTGGGGATGAACTGGCGCGGCACCGAGCCACCGACCACCTTGTCGACGAACTCGAAGCCGGAGCCCTCGGGAAGGGGCTCGGCCACGATGTCGCAGACCGCGTACTGCCCGTGCCCGCCGGACTGCTTCACGTGCCGCCCGTGCCCGGTGCCCTGCTTGATCAGGGTCTCCTTGAGGGCGACCTTGACCGGCTCGGTGTCCAGCTCCAGCGAATGACGGGTCTTGAGCTTGTCGGTGACCACCTCGAGGTGTGACTCGCCCATCGACCACACCACCATCTGGTGCGTCGCCGGGTCGACCTCGACCCGCACCGTCGGGTCCTCGGCGACCAGGCGGGCCAGGCCCTGCATCAGCCGGTCGTCGTCGGTGCTGGTCTTGGCCAGCAGCGCCGTCGGCAGCAGCGGCTCGGGCATCACCCACGGCTCCATCAGCGCCGGCGAGGCCGGGTCGGACAGGGTGTCCCCGGTCTCCGCCTTCGACAGCCGGGCGATCGCCACCACGTCACCGGCGACGCCGCGGTCGAGAGGGGTCAGGGTCGCGCCGACGACCTGCGAGATGGCGCCCACCCGCTCGTCGAGGTCATGCTCGGCGTGGCTCGCGGCGGCCCGCTGACCCGGGCCGGCGAACCGGGCGAAGTGCCCGGAGACGTGCACGGTCGCATCCGGCACCAGGCTGCCCGAGAAGACCCGGACGATGCTGACCCGGCCCACGTAGGGGTCGGAGGTGGTCTTGACCACCTCGGCCACCAGCGGCCCCGCCGGGTCGCAGGTGATCGGTTCCCGCGGCTCACCGCTCGGGGTGGTGACCAGGGGCAGCGGGTGCTCGAGCGGGGAGGGGAACCCGCGGACGACGACCTCCAGCAACTCCGCCACGCCGATCCCGATGGGGGGTACCACGGGGATCACCGGGTGGAAGGAGCCCCGCGCGACCGCGGTCTCCAGATCGGTGATCAGGTTGTCCATGGAGATGTCCTCGCCGTCGAGCCACCGGTCGAGCAGGGTGTCGTCCTCGGACTCCTGGATGATCCCCTCGATCAGCGCGGAGCGGGGCTCCTCGATGGCGGCCACCTGCTCGGCGTCCGCGGGCCGTTCCAGCCGCGAGCCCGAGGAGTAGTCGAACACCTGCTGCGAGAGCAGCCCCATCAGCCCGGCGGGAAGCTCGGCGTCGTCCAGCACGGGCAGGTAGAGCGGCTGCACGCCCTCCCCGAAGGTGCGCCGGCAGACGGCCAGGGAGTCGTCGAAGTCGGCCCGCTGCTGATCCAGGTGGGTGACCACCACCGCTCGGGGCATGCCGACGGCGGCGCACTCCTCCCAGAGCATCCGGGCGATCCCGTCCACCCCGTCGACCGCCGACACCACGAACAGGGCGGCGTCGGCGGCGCGCAGGCCGGCCCGCACGTCGCCGACGAAGTCGGCGTGCCCGGGGGTGTCGATGAAATTGATCTTGATGCCGTCGTGCACGGTGGAGGCCACGGCGAGCGTGACCGAGCGACCCATCCGGTGCTCGACGTCCTCGTGGTCGCACACGGTTGAGCCGTCCTCCACCCGGCCGGCCCGGCCGATCGTGCCCGTGCCCAGCAGCAGTGCCTCCACCAGCGTGGTCTTCCCGGAGGCCGCGTGCCCCACCAGGACGACGTTCCGGATCCGGTCCGGTCCGACGTGCGTGACCTCGGCTCCACGCGCCCTGACGTTGCTCGCCATGAAAGTGACCTCCTCGTCGACAGCCCATCCGGTGACTGCGGGTCTAACCTCTACCCGGTGATCCTGCACAGCAAGAGGACGTTGGTCGAGCCCCGGGCTCGATAGAGTTCGCCTCGCCATGCTGAACCGCTTCGCGCGCGCCCTGTTCACCCGGTTGCTGACTCCACTCGCCCGGGCGCTGGTCGCACTCGGGATCAGCCCGGACGTGGTCACCCTGGTCGGCACGATCGGGGTGAGCGTCGGGGCCCTGGGCTTCTACCCCCGCGGGGAGTTCCTCTGGGGCACCCTGGTGATCACGTTCTTCGTGTTCGCCGACACCATCGACGGGATCATGGCCCGGACGGCGCAGCGCTCGAGCGCGTGGGGCGCCTTCCTGGACTCGACCCTCGACCGGGTCGGTGACGCCGCCGTGTTCGGTGGCCTGGTGCTCTACTACGCCGGCGACGCCCGGCCCGGAGCCGTCGACCACACCCTGATGCTCGCCCTCGCCCTGGCCTGCCTGGTGCTGGGCGGGGTGGTCTCCTACGCCCGGGCCAGGGCCGAGGGCCTGGGCATGCGCGCCGACGTCGGCATCGCCGAGCGCGCCGACCGGCTGGTCGCGGTCCTGGTCGCGACCGGCCTCGTCGGCCTGCGCTGGGACACCGGCTTCGGGCTGCCCGAGCAGGCGCTGCTGGTTGTGCTGGCCCTGTTGGCCGTCGCGAGCCTGGTCACCGTCGTGCAGCGGATGGTGGTCGTGCGGCGACAGGCCCTCGCGAAGGGATAACGTGACGGGGATGGGTGACCGGACGACGGTGTGGGCCTACTCCGCCGGATGGCGGCTGGTCCGGTTGCTGCCCGAGCGCGTGGCCTACCTGCTGTTCTCCGTCGCCGCGCAGTTCACCTGGCTGCGCCAGGGCCACGGCGCCCGTCAGCTCGAGGCCAACCTGGCCCGGGTGGTGCCCGAGGCATCTCCGATGCGTCTCAAGGCGCTGGCCCGCAAGGGCCTGCATTCGTACCTCCGCTACTACTGCGACGCCTTCCGGCTCACCGACTGGTCGGCCGAGCGGATCCTGGCCACGTGCCGCGCCGAGGGTGACGACCCGGTGCGGGCGGCCCTGGCCGAGGGCCGTGGCGTGGTGATGGCCCTGAGCCACAGCGGCAACTGGGATCACGCCGGAGCCTGGTCCACCCTGGCCCTGGCCCCGGTCACCACGGTGGCCGAACGGCTGCGCCCCGAGGAGGTCTACCGGCGCTTCCTCACCGTGCGCCAGCAACTCGGGATGGAGATCCTGCCGCTGACCGGCGGTGGCAGCGACGTCTTCGGCCTGCTGGTGCGCCGGCTGCGCAAGGGCGGCTTCGTGCCGCTGTTGGCCGACCGCGACCTGTCCGCCACCGGTGTGCCGGTCACGCTGTTCGGCGAGACCGCCCGGATCGCGGCCGGGCCTGCCTCGTTGGCGCTGGTCACCGGCGCGGCGCTGCACCCGGTCTCGATCCGCTACGAGCGGCTCCCGGCCGGGGCCCCCGCCCGGTGGGGCACCGTGGTGCACTTCCACCCCGAGGTCGTCCCCCCCGAGGAGGGCGGCCGGACCGAGAAGGTGGCCGCCATGACCCAGGCCTGCGCCGACGCGCTCGCCGCCGGGATCGCCGCCAACCCGCAGGACTGGCACATGCTGCAGCGGGTCTTCGTCGCCGATCTGGCCTGAGATGAGGATCGGCCTGGTCTGCCCGTACTCCTTCGATGTGCTCGGTGGGGTCCAGGTCCACGTGCGCGACCTGGCCGAGCACCTGATCGGGGCCGGCCACACGGTGAGCGTGCTGGCCCCGGCGGACGACGACACCCCGGTCCCGGACTACGTCGAGGCGGCCGGGCGCGCCGTCCCGGTCAAGTACAACGGCTCGGTGGCCCGGCTCGCCTTCGGTCCGGTGAGTGCGGCCCGGGTGCGGCGCTGGCTGGCCGAGGGGGACTTCGACGTGCTGCACATCCACGAGCCGATGAGCCCGTCGCTGTCGCTGCTCGCCCTGTGGCTGGCCACCGGGCCGATCATCGCCACCTTCCACACCTCGATCCTGCGCTCGCGGGCGATGCAGATCTCCCAGCCGATGCTGCGGCCAAGCCTGGAGAAGATCTCGGCCCGGATCGCGGTCTCCGAGGACGCCCGGCGCACCCTGGTCGAGCATCTCGGTGGCGACGCGGTGGTGATCCCGAACGGGGTCTACGTGGACCGCTTCGCCCACGCCGCCCCCCGGCCGCAGTGGCAGGGCACCGCGGCGGCGCCGACCCTGGCCCTGGTGGGCCGGATCGACGAACCC
>JBAPWU010000035.1:0-13259 GCA_049283855.1 Kineosporiaceae bacterium | reverse complement strand
GCGACGGGCTGCGCGCGGCGCTGCAGGACGGCCGTGCGGACGGCGTCGCGATCGCCGTGCTGGTGGCCTGGACCGCTGTGGCGACCGCCATGGCCACCCGCTACTTCCGCTGGGACTGAGCGGTTCTAGGCTGCGGGTATGACATCTGCCGTGCTCGATCGTGCGACGTCGGTGCGCTGGCCGTGGGTGCGCCTGGCCCTCCTGGTCAACCTGATCAGCGAAGTGGCCATCGTGGTCACCGGCGGTCTGGTGCGGGTCACCGGCTCCGGCCTGGGCTGCCCGACCTGGCCCGAGTGCGTGCCCGGATCGTTCACCCCGGTGGTCGAGCAGGCCGAGGGGTATCACAAGTACATCGAGTTCGGGAACCGCACGCTCACCTTCGTGCTGGGCGTGGCCGCGATCGCCGTGCTGGTCGCGGTCTACTCGGTGTACCGCCGGGTCACCCTGGGCGGCGCGCTCCCCCTGCTGCTGGTGATCGCGCAGGCGGTGCTCGGCGGGATCACCGTGCGGATGAACCTCTCCCCGCAGATCGTCGCCGCCCACCTGCTGCTCTCGATGGTCACCATCGCGGTGTCGGCCTGGTTGTGGCTGCGGATCACGCCCGAGCGGGTGGCCGGACTGGCGTCCGGCGATGGGCTGGCCCTGCCGGGGACCACCCGGCCGCTGACCTCTGCGATCGCCGTCATGTCGGCCGTGGTGCTGGTGCTGGGCACCGTGGTGACCGGCTCGGGGCCGCACTCGGGTGACGCCGACCAGCCGGCCCGGTTCGGCTTCGACCCGAAGCTGGTCAGCATGATCCACTCCTCGTCGGTATGGATCTTCGTGGGACTCACCGTGGCGCTGCTGGTCACGCTGCACAGGGCCTCGGCCAAGGGCCGGGTCTACCGCCGGGCGCACTGGCTGTTCGGTCTGGCCGTGCTGCAGGGCGGCGTCGGGTACCTGCAGTACGCCCTGGGTCTGCCCTGGCCGATCGTGGTGGTGCACATGCTGCTGGCCGGCCTCTTCGTGGTGGCCGTCACCGCCCTGGTCGAGGCCGTCGCGACAGAGAGCAGCCACGCCCAGCCCTGACCCGTGGAGGACTCACGTCGCCCCGCATGCCGGTGGCTCAGAACGGGCGTGGCTCAGAACAGGCTGATCGACAGGAACGGGTCGATCGCCACCGCGGTGAACAGCAGGGTCAGGTACGTGATCGAGAAGTGGAACAGCCGCATCGGAGCCGTCTTGGCCTCGCCGCGCCGGGTCCGGCCGAGGAGGCGGTGCGCCTCGACCAGGAACATCCCGCCGGCCAGTACCGCGGTCGCCAGGTAGACCAGCCCGGTGGCCGGGACCAGCAGCAGCGACCAGGCCACCATCGCCCAGGAGTAGAGCACCACCTTGCGGGCCACGGAGATCTCGGAGGCGACCACCGGCAGCATCGGCACCCCGGCCGCGGCGTAGTCCTCACGGAAGCGCATCGACAGGGGCCAGTAGTGCGGCGGGGTCCACAGGAAGATCACTCCGAACAGCACCAGCGGTTCCCACGACAGGCCGTTGCGCACGGCGGCCCAGCCGATCAGCACCGGCATGCAGCCCGCGGCGCCGCCCCAGACGATGTTCTGCGGCGTGCGCCGCTTGAGCAGCAGGGTGTAGCCGAAGACGTAGAACAGGATGGCGGCCAGGGCCAGCCCCGCGGCCAGCACGTTGACCGTGGCGATCAGCACCGCGACGGCGACCACGCCGAGGGCGATCCCGAACACCACCGCGTTGCGCGGCGGGATCTGCCCGGTCGCCAGCGGCCGCTGGGCGGTCCGGTGCATCACGACGTCGATGTCTCGGTCGAGGAAGCAGTTCAGGGTGTTGGCGCTGCCCGCGGCCAGCGTGCCGCCGACGAGGGTCATCGCCACGGTGACCAGGGACGGCATGCCACCGGCGGCCAGGATCATCGTGGGCACCGTGGTGACCAGCAGGAGTTCGATGATGCGCGGCTTGGTCAGCGCGATGTAGGCCTTCACCGTGCTCGGCCGGGAGATCGCGAGGGCGTCGGCGGTCACGCGAGGGCGAGGGTCGACGGTTGTCACGGCGTCCTTCGGGGCTGGGCTCACGGGCAGGCTCATGGGCTCGGTCGAGACGTCGCCACTCTACGCGTGATCCCGCGAGCGGGGGGCTGCTGCGCCCGCCTCCGGCGTCCGGCGGAACCCTCCGGTCGCCGGGCGGGACGCCCCGGCGCGCGCCCGTGGCGTCCGGGCAGGCCCGGCGAGCCGGTCGGCGCTAGGCTCGCGACGCTCGCCAGAGCCATCCGACACGATCTCTCCCGAGGACCCTGTGACCCCCGAACCCGCTCTCGATTGGACCGATCTCGACCGTCGCGCCGTGGACACGTCGCGGGCGCTCGCGATGGACGCCGTGCAGAAGGCCGGAAGCGGCCACCCCGGGACGGCGATGAGCCTCGCTCCCGTGGCCTACCTGCTCTACCAGCGGCTGATCCGCCATGACCCGGCAGACGACCGCTGGCCCGGCCGGGATCGGTTCGTGCTGTCCTGCGGGCACACCAGCCTCACCCAGTACATCCAGCTGTACCTGTCCGGGTACGGCCTGGAGCTGTCCGACCTGCAGGCGCTGCGCACCTGGGGATCGCTGACCCCGGGGCACCCCGAGGTGGAGCACACCAGGGGCATCGAGATGACCACCGGCCCGCTCGGCCAGGGCCTGGCCGCCGCCGTGGGCATGGCGATCGCGGCGCGGCGCGAACGGGGCCTCTTCGACCCCGAGGCGCCCGCCGGCCAGAGCCCGTTCGATCACACCATCTGGGTGATCGCCTCCGACGGCGACATCGAGGAGGGCGTGACCAGCGAGGCCTCCTCGCTGGCCGGGCACCAGGGGCTCGGCAACCTGGTCGTCGTCTACGACCTGAACCGGATCTCGATCGAGGACGACACCCTGGTCGCCCTCAGCGAGGACACCGCCAAGCGCTACGAGGCCTATGGCTGGCACGTCCAGGAGGTGGACTGGACCGGCGGGGAGGGGCCCGTGGCGGGGGTCGACGGCGCCTACCGTGAGGATGTGCCGGCCCTGGACGCCGCCCTGCGGGCGGCCCAGGCCGAGACCGGCCGTCCGTCGCTCGTGGTGCTGCGGACGGTGATCGCCTGGCCGGTTCCGGAGCTGATGAACACCGGCAAGTCACACGGTTCGGCTCTGGGCGAGACCGCGGTCAGGGCCACCAAGCAGCTGCTGGGCCTCGATCCGGAGCGCACCTTCCAGGTGGACGACGACGTGCTGGCCCACGCCCGCCGGGTCGGCGAGCGCGGCCGCTCGGCGCACACCGCCTGGGACGGTCGGTTCGCGGCGTGGCGTGAGGCCGCGCCGCAGCGCCACGCCCTCTGGCAGCGGATGCGCGAGCGGCGGCTGCCGGAGGGCTGGGAGTCCTCGTTGCCGTCCTTCGAGGTGGGCACGGAGGTGGCCACCCGCAAGGCCTCCGGCGCCGTGCTCAACGCGATCAAGGATGCGCTGCCCGAGCTGTGGGGCGGCTCGGCCGATCTGGCCGAGAGCAACAACACCACCCTCGAGGGCGAGCCGTCGTTCCTGCCGGCCCGGTTCCGCACCGACATGTGGGGGCAGGGAGACCCGTACGGCCGGGTGCTGCACTTCGGCATCCGCGAGCACGCCATGGGTGCGATCATGAACGGGATCGCCCTGCACGGCGGCACCCGGGTCTTCGGTGGCACCTTCCTGGTCTTCAGCGACTACATGCGTCCCGCCGTCCGGCTCGCCGCCATCA
This sequence comes from Kineosporiaceae bacterium, assembly GCA_049283855.1. Lineage (GTDB taxonomy): Bacteria > Actinomycetota > Actinomycetes > Actinomycetales > Kineosporiaceae > JADJPO01. The sequence continues at coordinate 9,505 of JBAPWU010000035.1, read as the reverse complement.
TGCAGTTGCCGGTCACCTACGTCTGGACGCACGACTCGATCGGGCTCGGCGAGGACGGACCGACCCACCAGCCGGTGGAGCACCTGGCGGCGCTGCGCGCCATCCCCGGGCTGGACGTGGTGCGGCCTGCCGATGCCAACGAGACCGCCTGGGCCTGGCGCACCATTCTGTCCCGCAACGACCGGCCGGCCGCGTTGTGCCTGAGCCGGCAGAACCTGCCGACCATGGACCCGTCGGCCGTGACCAGCACCGCGCGCGGCGGCTACGTACTGGCCGAGGCCACGGGGGCCGACGGCCCGGTCGAGCCGCAGGTGATCCTGATCGGGACCGGTTCGGAGGTGCAGCTGGCCGTCGCGGCCCGCACCGAGCTGCAGGCCGGGGGGATCCCCACCCGGGTGGTGTCGCTGCCGTGCCGGGAGTGGTTCGAGGACCAGGACCTGCAGTATCGCGACAGCGTCCTGCCGCCCCAGGTCCGGGCGCGGGTCTCGGTGGAGGCCGGCGTGGGTCAGGGCTGGCGCGACCTGGTCGGTGACGCCGGCCGGATCGTCTCGCTCGAGCACTTCGGGGCCTCGGGCGACTACAAGCGGCTCTACGCCGAGTTCGGAATCACCGCGCAGGCCGTCGCGGCCGCCGCCCGGGACAGCCTGGCGGCCACCCGTACAGGAGGTTCCCGATGAGCCAGCCCGCACCGGCACTGGCCCGACTGTCCGCCGAGGGCGTCTCGATCTGGCTCGACGATCTGAGCCGTGAGCTGCTCGAGACCGGCGAGCTGGCCCGCCTGGTCAGGGAGAGGAACGTGGTCGGGGTGACCAGCAACCCGACCATCTTCGCCTCGGCCCTGGCCAAGGGTGAGCGGTACGCCGCCCAGGTACGCGCCCTCGCTACCCGCGGAGCGGACATCGACACCGCCGTCTTCGAGATCACCACGGACGACGTTCGCTCGGCCTGCGATGTGTTGCGGCCGGTCTACGACGCGACCGGCGGGCTGGACGGGCGGGTCTCGATCGAGGTCGACCCGCGGCTGGCGCACCGTGACGAGGACACGATCTCCGCGGCCCGGCGGCTGTGGGCCACCGTCGACCGGCCCAACGCGATGATCAAGATCCCGGCCACGATCGAGGGACTGCCGGCGATCACCGCGGCGCTGGCCGAGGGGATCAGCGTCAATGTCACGCTGATCTTCGGTCTGGAGCGCTACCGCGCGGTGCTCAACGCCTGGCTGGCCGGTCTGGAGGGCGCGCAGTCGGCCGGCCGCGACCTGTCCACGATCGCCTCGGTGGCCTCGTTCTTCGTCTCCCGGGTCGACACCGAGGTCGACTCCCGGCTCACGTCGATCGGCACCCCCGAAGCCCTCGCCCTGCGCGGCGAGGCGGCTCTGGCCAACGCCCGGCTCGCCTACCAGGCCTTCGAGGAGGTGACCGCGACCTCCCGCTGGCAGGTTCTGGACGCCGCCGGAGCGCGGCCGCAGCGCCCGCTGTGGGCCTCGACCGGGGTCAAGGATCCGCGCTACCCGGACACGATGTACGTCACCGAACTGGTCGCCCCGGGCACGGTGAACACCATGCCCGGCACGACGCTGGAGGCGGTCGCCGACCACGGCGAGATCGCCGGCGACACCGTCAGAGGGACCTACGACGAGGCCGCCGAGCTGCTGGACCGGCTCGCGGCGTTGGGGATCGGCTACACCGAGGTGGTCGAACAGCTCGAGCGCGAAGGCGTGGACAAGTTCCAGCAGAGCTGGACGGGTCTGCTCACCACCGTCTCGGACGAGCTGGCCCGGGCGGCGGCCTTCGACTCGGCCGAGGCCGAGCAGTGAGCCCAGCCTCCTTCGCCAAGGGGCGCAACCCGCTGCGCGACGAGCGGGACAAACGGCTGCAGCGGATCGCCGGCCCGTGCGGGCTGGTGCTGTTCGGGGTCACCGGCGATCTGGCCCGCAAGAAGCTGATGCCCGCCGTGTACGACCTGTCCCAGCGCGGCCTGCTGCCACCGGGGTTCGCCCTGGTCGGTTTCGCCCGCCGGGACTGGGCCGATCAGGACTTCGCCCAGGTGGTGCACGACTCGGTCAAGCAGTACGCCCGGACCCCGTTCCGGGAGTCGGTCTGGCGTCAGCTGGTCGAGGGCTTCCGGTTCGTGCCCGGTGACTTCGCCGACGACGCCGCCTTCGACGAGTTGGCCCGCACCGTGGCCGAGCTCGACAGGTCCAGAGGCACCGGCGGCAATCTCGCCTTCTACATGTCGGTCCCCCCGAAGTTCTTCCCGGTGGTGACCAAGCAGTTGGATCGATCGGGGCTCTCCGCCCAGGTCGGCGAGCAGTGGCGCAGGGTGGTGATCGAGAAGCCGTTCGGGCACGACCTCGCCTCGGCCCGCGAGCTCAACGCCGTGGTCGAGGCGGTGTTCCCGCCCGACTCGGTGTTCCGGATCGACCACTACCTCGGCAAGGAGACGGTGCAGAACCTGTTGGCGATGCGGTTCGCCAATCAGTTGTTCGAACCGATCTGGAACGCCAACTACGTCGACCACGTGCAGATCACGATGGCCGAGGACATCGGCATCGGCGGCCGGGCCGGCTACTACGACGGGATCGGCGCCGCCCGGGACGTGATCCAGAACCACCTGCTCCAGCTGCTCGCGCTCACCGCGATGGAGGAGCCGGTCTCCTTCGACGCCCAGTCCCTGCGGGCCGAGAAGGAGAAGGCGCTCTCCGCCGTCCGCCTGCCCAAGGATCTGGCCAAGCACACCGCGCGTGGCCAGTACGCCCGCGGCTGGCAGGGCGGCCAGCAGGTGATCGGCTATCTCGAGGAGGAGGGCATCGCCGCCACCTCGACCACCGAGACCTTCGCCGCGATCCGGGTGGACGTCGACACCCGCCGCTGGGCCGGGGTGCCGTTCTACCTGCGCACCGGTAAGCGGCTGGGCCGTCGGGTGACCGAGATCGCGGTGGTGTTCAAGCGGGCGCCGCACCTGCCGTTCGAGCACACGGCGACCGAGGAGCTGGGCAGCAACGCGATCGTGATCCGGGTGCAGCCCGACGAGGGGGTCACCATCCGGTTCGGGTCGAAGGTGCCGGGCACCCAGATGGAGGTGCGTGACGTCACCATGGACTTCGGCTACGGCAGCGCCTTCACCGAGTCCTCCCCCGAGGCCTACGAACGGTTGATCCTCGACGTCCTGCTCGGCGACCCACCGTTGTTCCCGCGGCACGAGGAGGTCGAGCTGTCCTGGACGATCCTGGACCCGATCACCGAGTTCTGGGCCGCCAAGGGGTCGCCGGACCCGTACGGGGCCGGCACCTGGGGCCCGGCATCGGCCGACGCGATGATGGCCCGCGACGGGCGAGCCTGGAGGCGGCCATGATCATCGATCTTCCCGACACCACGACCGGTGCCCTCAACCGCAAGCTGGTCGAGCTGCGCGAGAGCGGCGGTGCGATCGCGCTGAGCCGGGTGCTCACCCTGGTCATCATCACCGAGGACGGCCAGTCCGAGCTGTCGATCCAGGCCGCCAACGACGCCAGCCGGGAACACCCCTGCCGGGTGATCTGCCTGGTGCGCGGCACCCGCCGCGGATCGAACCGGCTGGACGCCCAGATCCGGGTCGGCGGTGATGCCGGGGCCAGCGAGGTGATCGTCCTGCGGCTGTACGGGCAGTTGGCCGAGCACGGCGACAGCGTGGTGATCCCGCTCCTGCTGCCCGACGCGCCGACCGTGGCCTGGTGGCCCGGCACCGCTCCCGACGTGCCGGCCCAGGATCCGATCGGGGCCATGGCGCAGCGCCGGATCACCGACGCGGCGATGTCCGCCAAGCCGGCCAGAGCGCTGGAGCAGCGCTCGCGCACCCATGCGCCGGGCGACACCGATCTGGCCTGGAGCCGGATCACGCTGTGGCGGGGCCTGCTGGCCGCGGCCCTCGACCAGCCGCCGTACGAGCCGGTCCGCTCGGCCACGGTCACCTCGGGGGCAGACAGCCCCAGCGGGGACCTGCTCGCCGCCTGGCTGGCGCTGTACCTGCAGTGCCCGGTGCGGCGGGTGCGGACCCGGGTCGGCAGCGGCCTGACCGGGGTGCACCTGGAGCGGGCCTCGGGGCCGGTCGACCTCGTCCGTCCCGACGGCAAGGTGGCCGCGCTGACCCAGCCCGGCCAGCCGGAGCGACGGATCGCGCTCGCCCCCCGCGCCGACCGGGACTGCCTGACCGAGGAACTGCGCCGGCTCGACCCGGACGACGTCTACGGCGCCGTGGTCACCAAGGGGATGGCGCTGCTCGCCAAGCAGGCCGCGGCGAAGAAGGCCACCGCACAGAAGGCACCGGCACAGGAGGCACCGGCACAGAAAGCCACGGCGCAGAAGGCCCCGGCGAAGACCCGCGCACCGAAGGCACCGGCGGCGGCGAAGGGCACCGGTGACGCGGTGGCATCGACGTGAACGCGGCCCCGACCGTCGTCGTGCACCGTGACCCCCACCTCCTGGTCCAGGCCGTGGCCGCGCGTCTGGTCACTCGGATGGTCGACGTGCAGTCCGCCCGGGGGCACGCCCACCTGGTGCTCACCGGTGGTGGCACCGGGATCGCCACCCTCGCCGCGCTCGCGGCCTGTCCGGCCCGGGACGCGATCGACTGGGCGGCGCTGGATGTGTGGTGGGGCGACGAGCGGTTCCTGCCCGAGGGACACCCGGACCGCAACGCCACCCAGGCGGACGATGCCCTGCTGCGGCACGTGCGGATCCCCGCCGACCGGGTGCACCGGATGCCCGCCACCGATGGGCCGTTCGGCGACGACGTGGACGCCGCGGCGGCAGGATATGCCGAGCTCCTGCGCGGGCACGCCCGGGCCGAGGATCACGCAGCCACGCCGTCCTTCGACGTGCTGCTGCTCGGCATCGGACCGGACGGCCATGTGGCCTCGCTGTTCCCCGAGCACCCGGCCCTGCACGTCGAGGGATCCACGGTGGTCGGGGTACGCGGGAGCCCGAAGCCTCCCCCGCAACGCGTCTCCCTGACCATGCCGACGATCCGGGCCGCGCGCGAGGTCTGGCTGATCGCCGCGGGGCCCGACAAGGCGACCGCGGTCGCCCTGGCCCTCACCGGCGCGGGTGAGTACGCGATCCCCGCGTCCGGCGCCCAGGGACGGCGACGGACGCTGTGGCTGCTCGACCGCGGCGCGGCGAGCGGCCTCGTCAGCGGATGATCTTGCGGCGGCGCAGCGACTCCAGCGCTTCGGCCAGGATCGCCTCGCCGTCGGCGTCGCTGCGCCGTTCCTTCACGTAGGCCAGGTGCGTCTTGTAGGGCTCGTTGCGCGGCGCGGACGGCGGGTTCTCCTGGTCCTGGCCGGCCGGGAAGCCGCACCGCGGGCAGTCCCAGATCTCGGGTGGCTGGACGCCGGCCTCCTCCGAGAAGCTCGGCTGGGTCTCGTGGCCGTTGGCGCACCAGTAGGACACCCGGAACCGCGGTGCGGTCTCGCCTCGCTCGGCCTCGCCCATGGGCCCGGCTCCGACACGACTGCCGCGGATGGCGTTGCCACTGGCCACGGACGATCCTCCTGCTTCTACTGGGCGAAACGTGCCATGACACCGAGCAGGACGATGACCACGGTCCAGGTCAGCCCGACAACGATGGTGAACCTGTTCAGGTTGCGCTCGGCGACGCCGCTGGAACCGATGGACGATGCGGAGCCCCCACCGAACATGTCCGACAGACCACCACCCCGACCCTTGTGCAGCAGGATCAGCAGAGTGAGCACCAGGCTGGTCAGCAGGAGCAGCACCTGAAGGGCGATGCGAGCTGCAGTCATGAACGACAGCCTAACTCAGGCTGTGACGTGGCTGCGGTACCGGGCGATCGAGGCGAACTCCGCGGCGTCCAGGCTGGCACCGCCGACCAGGGCTCCGTCGACATCGGTCTCGGCCATGATCCCGGCGATGTTGGAGGCCTTGACCGACCCGCCGTAGAGCACCCGGACGCCGGCGGCCAGCTCGGCCGAGTAGAGCTCGGCCAGGCGGGCGCGGATCGCGCCGCAGACCTCCTGCGCGTCGGCCGGGGTGGCCACCTCGCCGGTGCCGATCGCCCAGACCGGCTCGTAGGCGATCACGATGCTGGCCGCCTGCTCGGCGGGCAGGCCGTCCAGACCACCGTCGAGCTGGGCCAGGGTGTGCTCGATGTGCCGGCCCTCCTTGCGGATCTCCAGCACCTCCCCGACGCACATGATCGGGGTGAGCCCGTGCCGGTAGGCAGCCTTGACCTTGGCGTTGACCACGGCCTCGTCCTCGGCGTGGAACTGGCGGCGCTCGCTGTGCCCGATCACCGCGTAGGTGCACCCCAGCTTGGCCAGGAACGCCCCGGAGATCTCACCGGTGTAGGCGCCGGAGTCGAACGCGGACACGTCCTGGGAGCCGTAGCGCAGGCCGAGCTTGTCCCCGTCGACCAGTGTCTGCACCGAGCGGATGTCGGTGAACGGCGGGATCACCGCCACCTCCACCTGGGCGTAGTCGTGCTTGGCGTCGCTGAGGGTCCAGGCGAGCTTCTGCACCAGGTGGGTGGCCTGCTGGTGGTCGAGGTTCATCTTCCAGTTGCCCGCCATCAGCGGGACGCGAGTGCTCGCCATGAATGTTCAGCCCTCCAGGACTGCGATGCCGGGGAGGGTCTTGCCCTCCAGATACTCCAGGGATGCTCCACCGCCGGTGGAGATGTGACCGAACGCCTTCTCGTCGAAGCCGAGCCGACGGACGGCGGCCGCGGAGTCGCCGCCGCCGACGACGGTCAGGCCGTCGACCTCGGTCAGCGCCTGGGCCACGGCCCGGGTGCCGGCCGCGAAGGCGTCCATCTCGAACACGCCCATCGGCCCGTTCCAGAAGACGGTCTTCGCATCGACGATCTTCGTCGCGAACAGGCTCGCCGACTGCGGCCCGATGTCCAGGCCCATCCGGTCGGCGGGGATCGCGTCCACCCCGACCACGTCGTGGTCGGCGTCGGCGGCGAAGGCGGTGGCGGCCACGATGTCGACCGGCAGCACGACCTCGACGCCCTTCTCGACGGCGGCGGCCAGGTAGCCCCGGACCACGTCGAGCTGGTCGGCCTCGAGCAGGCTCGTGCCCACCTCGTGGCCCTGTGCGGCGAGGAAGGTGAACACCATGCCGCCGCCGATGATCAGACGGTCGGCGGTGTTGATCAGGTTGGCGATCACACCCAGCTTGTCGCTGACCTTGGAACCGCCGAGCACGACCACGTAGGGCCGGGCCGGGTCGACGGTCAGCCGGCGCAGCACCTCGACCTCGGCCAGCACGAGGCCGCCCATCGCGTGCGGCAGTCGCTGCGCGACGTCGTAGACGCTGGCCTGCTTGCGGTGCACCACTCCGAACCCGTCGGAGACGAACACGTCGGCGAGAGCGGCGAGCTGGTCGGCGAAGGCGCCGCGCACGGCCTCGTCCTTGCTGGTCTCCCCCGCGTTGAAGCGGATGTTCTCGAGCACGGCGACCTGGCCGTCGGCCAGACCGGCGACGGTGGCCGTGGCGGACTCACCCACGGTGTCCGTGGCGAAGGCCACGGGGGCGCCGAGCAGCTCGCCCAGCCGGGCAGCCACCGGCCCGAGCGAGTAGCGCTCCTCCGGCACTCCCTTGGGGCGGCCGAGGTGAGCGACCACGACCACCCGCGCACCGGCGTCCGCCAGGCGCTTGATGGTCGGGATGGAGGCACGGATCCGGCCGTCGTCGGTGATGGTCGTGCCGTCGAGCGGAACGTTGAGGTCGGAACGGACCAGCACGCGCTGTCCGCGCAGGTCACCCAGGTCGTCGATGGTCTTCATGCCGGACTCCAAGAAAGAGGGATCTGGGGAACGGGCAGCGGGCGGGCGCGGCAGAGGTCGTCTGTCGCGCCCGCCCGCGTCCGGTCAGCGACCGACGATGGCGGTGAGGTCCACCAGCCGGTTCGAGTAGCCCCACTCGTTGTCGTACCAGCCGACGATCTTGACCTGGTCGCCCTGCGCGACGGTCAGGGCGGCGTCGAAGGTGCACGACGCCGGCGAGGTGACGATGTCGGAGGAGACGATCGGGTCCTCGGTGTACTCCAGGTAGCCCTTGAGCGAGCCCTCGGCGGCCTTCTTGAACGCGGCGTTGACCTCGTCCTTGGTGACCTCACGCCCGAGCTGGACGGTCAGGTCGGTGGCCGAGCCGGTCGGGATCGGAACCCGCATCGCGTAGCCGTCCAGCTTCCCCTTCAGCTCGGGGATGACCAGCGAGATCGCCCGGGCGGCGCCCGTGGTGGTGGGGATCATGTTGGTCGCGGCGGCCCGTGCCCGGCGCAGGTCCGAGTGCGGGAAGTCGAGGATGACCTGGTCGTTGGTGTAGGCGTGGATCGTGGTCATCAGGCCCTTGACGATCCCGAACTCATCCAGCAGCACCTTGGCCATGGGGGCCAGGCAGTTCGTGGTGCAGGAGGCGTTGGAGATGATGTGGTGCTTGGCCGGGTCGTAGTCCTTCTCGTTGATGCCGAGAACGACCGTGAAGTCCTCGTTCTTCGCCGGGGCGGAGATGATGACCTTCTTGGCTCCGGCGTCGAGGTGCGCCTTGGCCTTGGTCGCGTCGGTGAAGTGCCCGGTCGACTCGATGACGACGTCCGCGCCGAGTTCCTTCCAGGGCAGGGCGCCCGGGTCGCGCTCGGCGAGCGCGCGGAAGGACTTCCCGCCGACAGTGATCGAGTTCTCGTCGTAGGAGACGTCCTTGCCCAGCCGGCCCAGGATCGAGTCGTACTTGAGCAGGTGCGCGAGCGTCTTGTTGTCGGTCAGGTCGTTGACCCCGACAACCTCGATGTCCGCGCCGGACGCGAGGAGCGCGCGGAAGTAGTTGCGGCCAATCCGGCCGAAGCCGTTGATGCCTACCCGAACAGTCACGGAGGATCCTCCCTGGCACGCCGGGCCCAGCCGGCGTGGATACACGATGTACGACGGGGGTAACCCTAGGGGCTACCACTAGCTAAGACCCAACCGGGTCGCCGGCGCGGCGAGGCGGGTCGATGGTCCCGGCACCTGGCGAACACCTGGCAACGACCGGTTGGCGCTCAGGCGTCGAGCATGTCCGCGGTCAGGCTCGCCTCTGTCCCGGGAATCCCGATCTCGACGGCGCGCTTGTCGGCCATCGCGAGCAACCGCCGGATCCGTCCGGCGACGGCGTCCTTCGTCATCGGCGGATCCGCCAGCTGACCCAGTTCCTCCAGGCTCGCCTGCTTGTGGGCCAGACGCAGGGTGCCCGCCATGCGCAGATGCTCGGGCACCTCGTCGCCGAGGATCTCCAGGGCCCGCTCCACGCGCGCCCCGGCTGCCACCGCGGCGCGGGCCGAACGGCGCAGGTTGGCGTCGTCGAAGTTCGCCAGGCGGTTGGCGGTGGCCCGCACCTCCCGGCGCATCCGGCGCTCCTCCCAGGCCATGACGGCGTCGTGCGCGCCGAGCCGGGTCAGCATCGCGCCGATGGTGTCGCCGTCCCGAATCACCACCCGATCGATGCCCCGGACCTCGCGGGCCTTGGAC
>JBAPWU010000034.1:0-13525 GCA_049283855.1 Kineosporiaceae bacterium | reverse complement strand
CGGCCAGGTGCTGCGGCCGGCGCTTGGCGGCCTCCACCGCCTCCCGGGCCCGCTCGAAGGCCGTCCCGCGCGCCGCGCGGGTACTGCGGGGCAGCGGTTCCTCGACCGGGCCGACGCCGACCCCGATGTGCCAGGAGCCCTCTCTCACGAGGTCGAGGATGACACCCACCACGGACACCTCGTCGTCCAGCAGGCCCTGGAACTCGTCTCCCGCCGTCCGCTCGAACCGCAGCAGCGTGGGCACCGGGGCCAGACGGGCCAGGGCGCCGTCCACCCGGTCGGGGGACCCACTCGATCTCCGTTGATCAACGGTCATCACATACGCCACTCCGCAAGTCTGAAACCTTTCCTACCCCAAAGCAACCCCCCAAACTTGCACCCCACCTCAGCCGGTCATGCTCCGCCGGGCCGTCATCCCGGGCGGATTCGGCGCCAGGAACGACGGCCTCACGGAGCATCAGCGGGGGTGGCCGGCCCCGGCGTGCCAGTCGCGGTCCAGCTGGGCCATCAGGAGCTCGTCGTGCCAGCGGCCGTCGTGGAAGACCACCTCGCGGAGCCGGCCCTCGACCTGGAAGCCGGCCGAGGCGTAGGCGGCGACGGCCCGCTCGTTGAAGGCCCACACCCGCAACTCGATCCGGTGCAGGCCCAGTTCGAGGAAGCCGTACCGCACCATCAGCCTGGTGGCGTCGGTCCCCAGGCCCCGGCCCCAGAACGGCGGACCCAACGCGATCCCGAACGTGGCCACCCGCTCCTTGGGGTCGGCTGCGAACAGACCGACGTGGCCGGCGAACTCCTCGCCGGCCAGGGTGATCACGCTGAACCCGGTGCCGAGCGCGCCGTCCTCGTTGGCCACCCAGGTACGCAGGTGGTCGATCCGCAGACCCGGCGGCCGGGGACGGACGGCGCGCGCGTTGAACATCGCCACGGCCGGCTCGTTCCACCAGTGCTCGAGGACGGTCAGCTCCTCGTCGGTGCTGGCCCGCAGCCGCACCGTGTCGCCGCGCAGGAGCTGCTCGCCGTAGCCGAGCGCCTCCTCCATCCCCGACCAGGCTGCCGGCCCGGGGTGCTGCGCCTGGCTCATCCCTGCGCCCTCATCCCTGCGCCGCGCGGTACTCCTGCGTGGCCAGCCGGATGCAGGCCGCCGCCACCTGCATCGCGGTGCGCACCTCCTCGATCGGCGGGCGGGTCGGCGCGATCCGGATAGTGCGGTTGTCGGGGTCCGTGCCCCCCGGGTGGGTGGCGCCGGCCGGGGTCAGGCTCACCCCTGCGGCCTCCGCCAGCTGGACCACACGCGCCGCCACCGGGGCCGTGGTGTCCAGCCGGGAGAAGTACCCCCCGCGGGGGGTGGTCCAGGTGGCGTAGGCGCCGTCGGTGCCCAGCTCCGCGGCGAGGATCTCGTCGACCACGGCGAACTTCGGTGCGATCAGAGCGGCGTGGTCGCGCATCAGGCCCTCCAGGCCGCCGGGGTAGCTCTCCAGGAACCGCACGTGGCGGGCCTGCTCGACCTTGTTCGGGCCGATGCTCTGCGCGCCCAGGAAGGTCGACATCCAGGTGATGGTGGCGGTGCTCGAGGCCAGGAAGCCGAGCCCCGCCCCAGCGAATGTGATCTTGCTGGTGCTGGCGTAGACCACGGCGCGATCGGGGTTGCCGGCCGCGGCGCACAGGCCGATCAGGTTCACCACCGGGTCCGGCCGGCCGAGGTGGTGCGCCCGGTAGGCGTCGTCCGCGAAGATCGTGAAATCCGTTGCGGCAGTGGGCATCGAGGCCAGTCGTCGGGCCTTGGCCGCGCTGATCGTCTCCCCGCCCGGGTTGCTGTAGGTGGGCACGAAGACGATGCCCTTGACCGAGGGGTCGCTGCTGGCGAGTTCCTCCACCGCGTCCAGGTCGGGGCCGTCGGGCTGCATCGGGACCGTCAGCAGTTCGAAGCCGAGGGTCTCCAGCAGCAGGAAGTGCCGGTCGTATCCCGGGACGGTGACGATCATCTTCGGGCTCTGCCCGAACCAGGGCCGTGACCCCCGGACGCCGTGCAGCATGGCGAAGGACAGCACCAGGCCCTGCAGTTCGAGTGAGGAGTTGTTCCAGACGATCACGTTCTCGGCCGCCACGTCGAGGTAGCGGGCGAACAGGGCGCGAGCGCTCGGCAGACCGGCCAGGCCGCCGGGATAGTTGCGCAGGTCGATCCCGTCCATCGAGGTGTCGCTGCCGCCGAGGGCGGTGAGCAGGCCGCCGGACAGGTCGAAGTCGGCATCCGAGGGCTGGCCGCGCTGCATGTTGAGCTTCAGGCCCTTGGCCGCGAAGGCGTCGTAGGCGGCCTGGGCCACAGCAAGGGCGTCGCGCTGAAGGTCGGTCGTCATGCCCCACAAAGTACTCGCGGCCCACGCCCCGCGCGGACCGAGGTCAGGGCGGGAGCAGCAGCTCGTCGAGCACGTCGCCCAGCCGGCCGACGGTGATCGAGAGGTGGCCGTCCTGGGGGAGCAGGTGCACCCGGGCGTGGGGGATCGCACGCGCCAGCCAGCGCCCGTGCGCCGGCGGCACCATCAGGTCGAGGTCGCCCTGCCACAGGGAAACCGGCACCGCCGCAAGGGAGGTCAGCTCGAACCCCCAACCCTGGGTGAACGCCAGGTCGTCGTCCAGCCACCCTTCGACCCCGGGGGCGAGCGCGGCGGAGAAGCCGGCCACGACGTCCTCGGCCAGGGCCCCGGTCACCGCAGCCCGATCCACCGGTGGCAGCAGCGACGCCAGCGCCTCGGCGATCTGTTCCGCGCCGGTGTCCAGCAGCGGGGGGCGGGCGGCGTCCAGATAGGCCCGCAACGACCGCCTCCCGGCGAGAGCGGCGCCGAACTCGTCCAGGTTGTCCTGGCCCATGCCGGCCAGGAAGTCCAGGCCGGCGACGGCGAACGGCCCGACCGAGGCGATCGTCGCCACGGACGTGACCCGCCCGGGCAGTGCGGCGGCGGTAGCCAGGGCATGCGGTCCGCCGCCGGAGGCGCCCGTCACGGCAACGTGATCCACCTCCAGCCGGTCGAGCAGGTGGGCCACGTCGGCGGCCACCGCGGCGACCGTGCGACCCGGGTGTGGCGTCGAGGCACCGTAGCCCGGTCGCGTCGGGCTGATCACGCGCACGCCGCGAGCAGCCGCCTGCGCCACCAGCAGGCGCGTCGGCAGGCCGCACCCGGGCGTGCCGTGGAGGTCGACGAGCACCGGGGCATCCTCGGGCGTGCTCGCCCAGCCGGTCAGGTAGGCCTCCAGCCGACGGCCGTCGGGGAGGGCGAACTCGCGCCGCTGGACGTCGGCCGCCGCCGTGTTGTCGCTCATGCTGCCCAGTGTGCTCGTGACAGCGGCCGATGGTGCGTCCGTGCCTCTGGTGGTGTCACCCCGGGGGCCGCCGGCTGTCGGCCGGGGCACGTAGGCTGGACGCTGCGATGAGCACACTGTTCGACGACCTCCCCCTGCCCGGCCTGGCCCCGCCCGCGCCGGAGGTTGTGGTGCCCGCCGGGGCCTCGATCGAGGCGCTGCTGGACGGGCTCAATCCCCAGCAGCGCGAGGGGGTCCTGCACGAAGGCGGCCCGCTGCTGCTGGTGGCCGGCGCCGGGTCGGGCAAGACCCGGGTGCTCACCCACCGGATCGCCTACCTGCTCGCCGCGCGCGGCGTCCGCCCCGGTCAGGTGCTCGCGATCACGTTCACCAACAAGGCCGCCGCGGAGATGCGCGAGCGGGTCGCCTCCCTGGTCGGTCCGCGCGCGTCGTCCATGTGGGTCTCGACCTTCCACTCCGCCTGCGTCAAGATCCTGCGCCGGGAGGCGGGCCGGGTCGGGCTCAAGTCGAACTTCTCGATCTACGACGCCGCCGACTCCCAGCGGCTGATGGCCATGGTGTGCCGCGAGCTCGATCTGGATCCGAAGCGCTACCCGCCGCGGGCGTTCAGCCACCAGGTGAGCAACCTGAAGAACGACCTGGTCGACGAGGAGGAGTACGCCGCTCGCTCGGTGGAGGGCACCCACGTGGAGCGGATGCTGGCCCAGGCCTACTCGGGCTACCAGCGGCGGCTGCGGCAGGCCAACGCGATGGACTTCGACGACCTGATCATGGTCACGGTCAACATCCTGCAGGCCTTCCCGGACGTCGCCGCCCACTACCGGCGCCGCTTCCGGCACGTGCTCGTCGACGAGTACCAGGACACCAACCAGGCCCAGTACGTGCTGGTGCGCGAACTGGTCGGCGGCTCGCTGTCCCAGGTGATGGCGCGGGCCGAGCGCGAGCAGGACGGCGCGCCGGCCGAGCCCGCTGTGCCGCCGGCCGAGCTGACCGTGGTCGGTGACGCCGACCAGTCGATCTACGCCTTCCGCGGCGCGACGATCCGCAACATCGTCGAGTTCGAGACGGACTACCCGAACGCCCGCACGGTCCTGCTGGAGCAGAACTACCGCTCCACCCAGACCATCCTCTCCGCGGCCAACGCCGTGATCGAGCGCAACCCCGACCGCAAGCCCAAACGGCTGTGGACGGCGGGGGAGGCCGGCGCGGCCATCGTCGGGTATGTCGCCGACTCCGAGCACGACGAGGCGGCGTTCGTGGCCGAGGAGATCGACCGGCTGACCGACGCCCACGGCGTCCGGCCGGGCGACGTCGCCGTGTTCTACCGCACCAACGCCCAGTCCCGGGCGCTGGAGGAGGTCTTCGTGCGGGTGGGGCTGCCGTACAAGGTGGTCGGCGGCACCCGGTTCTACGAGCGCCGCGAGGTCAAGGACGCGCTCGCCTATCTTCGGGTGCTGGCCAACCCCGAGGACACGGTGAACCTGCGCCGCATCCTCAACGTGCCCAAGCGCGGGATCGGCGAACGGGCCGAGGCCTGTGTGGTGGCCCTGGCCGACCGCGAACGGATCGGCTTCGCCGCGGCCCTGCTCCGGGCCGAGGAGGCGCCGGGGATCGCCACCCGCTCGTTGACCTGCATCACCGCGTTCAATGAGCTGATCGAGGGGCTGCGCACCCTGGTCGAGGCGGGCTCCGGCCCGGCGGTGCTGCTCGAGGCGGTGCTGGAGCAGACCGGCTACCTGGCCGAGTTGCGGGCCAGCCACGACCCGCAGGACGAGTCGCGGATCGAGAACCTCTCCGAACTCCTCGCCGTCGCCCAGGAGTACGAGGTGACGACCGCCGACAGCCCGGACGGTCCCTCGCTGACGGAGTTCCTCGAGCAGGTCTCCCTGGTCGCCGACGCCGACGAGGTCCCCGACGAGGCCGTGGCGGACGGCGAGCACGGCGCCCAGCCCCACGAGGACGCCGGCGTGGTCACCCTGATGACCCTGCACACCGCCAAGGGGCTGGAGTTCCCCACGGTCTTCCTGACCGGCATGGAGGACGGCACCTTTCCGCACCTGCGCTCCCTGGGGGACAGCGGCGAGCTGGCCGAGGAGCGTCGCCTCGCCTACGTCGGGATCACCCGGGCGCGCGAACGGCTGTACCTGTCCCGGGCCGCGGTGCGCAGTGCCTGGGGGCAGCCGAACTACCACCCGGCCAGTCGCTTCCTGGAGGAGATCCCCGCCGCGCTGGTCGACTGGCGGCGCAGCGAGTCCACCGGGGTCCGGCCCTCCTCGACCCCGGCGGTCGCCCGGCTGGCCCAGCGGCCCGGGGTGAGCTCCCCCGGCAACCGCGAGGTGGTGCACCTGGAGCCGGGAGACCGGGTCACGCACGACACCTTCGGCCTGGGCACCGTGATCCGGGTGGAGGGTGCGGGGGAGCGGGCCGTGGCCCACGTCGACTTCCGTGAGGACGGCACCAAGCGCCTGCTCCTGCGCTACGCCCCGGTGACCAAGCTGTAGCCGGTCAAGGCGGTCCTCCGGTCGTCCGATGCACCCCTGGTGAGGGTGTGGGCCGACGGCCGGGCCGTGCGGGTGGCAGCGCCAGACGTCCCGCCGGACGAGGAGTTCGTCGAGGCCGTCCGGGCGGAGATCCGCCGCACCCTGTTGGCCAACCGGATCGCCTTCCCGGTCAGTGTCGCCTGCTTCCCGGTCGTTCTCGTGGTCGCGCTCTGGTCCGACGTGGCTCGCGGTCCTCTCCTGGCCTGGTTGGCGGCGGCGGGTCTGGGGGCGCTGGGGTTCGCCGGATCACTGCTGTGGCCGGGGGTGCGCTGGCTGGGGCGTGACGGCATGCCGGTGCTGCTCCGGCCGACCGGCTATCTGGTCGGCGTGGTCTGGGGCGGCCTGGCCTGGATCGACCTGGCGGCGCTCGACCGGTCGCCCACGGTGCGCGCGATCTGCCTCGTCGCGGCAATGGGCCTGTCCATCGGAGCGCACTCCCCGACGGCGGCCGGCACCGCGCATCCCCTGCGGGTCGACGTGCCGATGTCGCTGCTCGGCGTGGCGGCCTTTCTGCACATCGGGTACTACCCGGCCGTGGCCGGGCTGCTGCTGTTCCTGGCCGTGGTCGTCCCGGATGCCACCCGGAGCCGTCGCCTGGTGATCACCGGGATCGAGGCGCGTGTGGCGGCCGCCCGGGCCGCGGTGCGCGATCCGCTGACCGGTCTGGCCAACCGCACCGGGGCCCTGGACGCGATCGCCGCCCTGTCCGACGCCGGCTCGGGGCAGACCACCGTGATGTTCATCGACCTCGACCGGTTCAAGCAGGTCAACGATCGGTACGGGCATGCCGGTGGGGACGAGGTCCTGCGGCAGACGGCGCAGCGGCTGACGGCCTGCTTCCGGGCCGAGGACGTCGTGGCCCGCCTGGGTGGGGACGAGTTCGTCGTCATCCTCGGTGCCCGGGACACCCTCGCCGAGCATCTCGATGAGCGCGATGCCGGCGGCCTGGCCCGGCGGGTGATCGACTCCGTGGAGCAGCCGTTCACCGTGAACGGGCGCGACGTGATGATCTCCGCCAGCGTCGGGATCGCCGGCCTGCCGCATCGGACGACCGCGGAGACCCTGCTGGCCTGCGCGGATCGCGCTCTGTTCCGGGCCAAGCAGGATGGACGGCGCCGGGTCGTGCGCTACGACGAGGCGCTGGGCGCCGAGCTTGACGCCCGGGGGCCCTGGAACTGGCGCTGCGTCGCGCCGTCCGCGGCGGGGCCGTCGTGCCGTACGCGCAGCCGGTGTTCAGCCTCGACACCGGGCGCGTGGTCTCGGCGGAGCTGCTGGCCCGGTGGGTGGGCGAGGACGGACGGTTCGTCTCCCCGATGGACTTCATCCCGCTCGCCGAGGATGTCGGGCTGATCCGCGACCTGGGCACGCAGATGCTCGACCATGCCGTGGCCACCCTGCGGGCCTGGCAGCAGGTGCCGGACCTGGCCGGGTCCTCGATCGCGGTCAACATCTCGCCGCTGCACGTGGTGGACGGGCTGTACGACGACGTGGTCCGGGTCCTGCACCGCTCCCAGGTGCGGCCGGCGTCGTTGACCCTGGAGATCACCGAGCAGCAGGCGCTCCCGGACGAGGACGGGACGAAGGAGGTGCTCGAGGCGGTCCGGGCGCTCGGAGTGCGGATCGCGATCGACGATTTCGGGTCGGGGTTCTCCTCGATCCGGTGGCTGATCTCGCTCCCGGTGCAGGTGGTCAAGCTGGACCGCTCGCTGCTGGCCGCCGTGCCCAGGCAGGACGACCCGGCCGGCACCGACCGGGTCGAGGTGCTGCGCAGCGTGAACCGGCTGGCCGAGGCGATGGGCCGGATCGCGGTGGCCGAGGGGATCGAGACCGCGGTCGAACTGGCCGACGTCCGGCGGGCCGGGATCGGGCTCGGGCAGGGCTACCTGCTCTGCCGGCCGATGCCGCTGGAGGAGCTCACCGCCCGAGCGAGCGCCGTCTGCGCCGGTGCCGGCGCGGTCATCCGGGCCGAGAATCTAGGCGTGGCCTAGTACTAGACAAAGCCAAGTACCAGACTTAGCCTTACTGCATGACCGCTCACGACCCCCAGATGCTCAAGGGGGTCCTCTCCCTGCTCCTGCTGCGGTTGTGCCTGGCTCGGGAGGACTACGGCTACGCGCTCGTCGTCCGGCTGCAGGGGCTCGGCTTTCCCGAGCTCGCCGAAGGCACGGTCTATCCGGCGCTGTCCCGATTGGAGTCCCAGGGCCTCCTCGAGGCCCATCTCGTGCGCTCCTCGGCCGGCCCCGCTCGCAAGTACTACCGGGTGACCGGGCCCGGGCGTGAGGAGCTCGCGCGTGGCTCGGCTGCCTGGGCGGCGCTCGGGGCCGCCGTCTCCAACGTCCTCACCACCAGCCTCGAGGAGGCATCTTCATGACCATCGAGTTCACTCCCGCGCCGGTGGCGATGCTGCTCGCCCTGGTCGCGCTCACTGCTTTGGCGGCGTTCGCCCGGCTGGGCCGGCCCTGGGATCTCGATGGGCTCTCCCCCCGCGATCGGTTCCGGATCGCCGTGGCGGTCAACCGCTATGACACCTGGCTGTCGCTCCGCTCGGTCTCCCGTCGGCGCCGCCGTGACCTGCGTGAGGAGCTGCGCACCAACCTGTGGGCGGCCGCTCGTCGGGTGGGTGCACGCGAGGCGCTCGCAGCGGTCGGGTCACTGCGCGACCTCGCTCGCGAAGCCACCCCGGCACGGACGGGGCCCCGGTGGCTGACCGGGGTGGGCGTGGCGCTGGTGACCGTGGAGCTGGTGGTCATCGCCCAGTTCCTGGTCATGTCCGCCTGGCTCGACGCCGCCCAGGCGTCGAAGGTGGCCGAGGTGGCGAGCGGGATCGGCCTCTTCCCCGGCATGCAGGCCCGCTACACCTCCGCCCCGGGCGCCGACGGTCTCAGCGTGGCGATGTCGCCCGGCCCCTCACCGCTGGTGCTGGGGGCGCTGGCCTTCCTGATCGCCTCCCGGCCGTGGCGGCTGGCCCGGCGGACCGGCTGAGTCGTGGTCGGCGTCCGGGCGCCCGAGCGGCCAGGCCGCACCTGCCGGTCAGGGCGAACCTGCCGATCAGGACGAACCTGCCGGTCAGGCTGGGGCGGTGCCCTGCCGATTCAGCTGGGTGACCCCGGGGGTCACCGTCGCGCCGTGGGAATCCAGTTGGCTGAGCAGGGCGCCGATCTCGCGCACCACCGGCGGGTGGATCGGCAGGGACATGTGGCCCACCGCGTGGATCGCGATGTTGCGCACCGCCAGGTCGGGGTGCTCGATCCGCCCGTTGAGGTGCGGGACGACGAGCTGGTCGAGATTGGAGTAGTAGGCCACGAAGCGGGTCCGGCAGGCCGGAACGGGCCGGGCGAGCTCGACGTACAGCTCGCTGCCGGGCCGCAGCTGGCGGCCCAGCTGGACCGGCAGGCCATAGGCCAGCAGGGAGCCGCCGTGCGGGCTGCCCAGGGTGACCAGGGTGTGCACCCGCTCGTCGCCGCCCAGGCGCTGCACGTAGTAGCGGGCGATCAGGCCGCCGAGGCTGTGCCCGATCACATGGATCCGCTCGTAGCCGGTGCGGGCCACCAGCTCCTCGATCGCTCCCGACAGGTCGCGGGCCGCGGCCCGGATGTCGTTGGTGGCAGGGGAGTAGTTGATCGTGAACACCTTGCCGAACCCACGCCGACGCAGCCGGCGGCGAAGCACGGCGAAGATCATGCGGTTGTCGATCATGCCGTGCACGAGCAGGATCGGCGTGCCGGCCGCCTCGATGTCCCCGACCACCAGGCCGCGCTGGTGCGGGGCGAGGTCACCCAGGTGATAACGCTCGCTCGGCTCGTGCCGGTCGCGCAGCACCCCGAACGGATACATGGCCACATGCACCGAGAGCCACGCAGCCTCCACCAGCGCGCCGCGTGCGGTGTGGACCGAGATCAGATCCCGCAGGTCACGGGGCAGGCTGCGCAGGCTCGAGCCCGGCGACCGCACCCCGGCCGACCCGGCCGGGAGCGGCGTCCCCCGCGATCCGGCGCCCCTCGGGCCGCCGGGACCGTGATCACCACGTCGTGTCGCCACGGGCCCTCCCTGACCCGAGAGTAACTCGGCTCCGGCCGGACCGTCGGGGGTCGGTGTGGGGTGTGCCACCAAGGACCCATGGTTCTCACCCCGCTCGACGTCTAGGCTCAGGGCGAGCCGATCGTGGGAGGAGAGCCATGGCGCCGCTGCGGATCGTCGTTGCCAAGCCCGGTCTTGACGGGCATGACCGGGGGGCCAAGGTGGTCGCTCGGGCACTGCGCGACGCCGGGATGGAGGTCGTGTACACGGGCCTGCATCAGACCCCCGAGCAGATCGTCGAGGCCGCCATCCAGGAGGACGCCGACGCCGTCGGCCTCTCCGTGCTCTCCGGGGCGCACCTGACCCTGTTCGCCCGGGTGATCGACCTGCTGAAGGCCAAGGACGCCGCGGACATCGTGGTGTTCGGCGGCGGGATCATCCCCGATGCCGACATCGACGAGCTGGAGCGGATCGGCGTCCGCAAGGTGTTCACCCCCGGCGCCCCGATGCACGAGATCGTCGACTGGGTCCGGGCCAACGTGGCCCAGCAGACGGTCTGACCGGTCGGGCAGCCGCTCGGCGCTCCGATCGTGCAACGTGACGTGAGGCACGCACCGAGCCGACCACGGCATTTTCCCGCGCGGCTAGGCTGACGCGCGCATCCCGACCCGTGCTGCCACGGGTCCGACCAACGACGGTGAGGACGCATACGTGGACCTGTTCGAATACCAGGCGCGCGACATGTTCGCCGCTCACGGCGTCCCGGTACTGGACGCCGTGACCGTCACCACCGCCGAGGAGGCCAGGGCCGCCGCCGAGCAGCTCGGTGGCGGCACGGTCGTGGTGAAGGCCCAGGTGAAGACCGGGGGCCGGGGCAAGGCCGGCGGAGTCAAGCTGGCCCATTCACCCGAGGAGGCCGCGGCCAGAGCCGGCGAGATCCTCGGGATGGACATCAAGGGACACACCGTGCACCGGGTGATGATCGCCCAGGGTGCCAGGATCGCCGAGGAGTACTACTTCTCGGTGCTGCTCGACCGGGCCAACCGCACGTACCTGGCGATGTGCTCGCGCGAGGGCGGGATGGACATCGAGACCCTGGCCGTCGAGCGGCCCGAAGCCCTGGCCAAGGTGGCTGTGGATGCGATCGTGGGCATCGACGAGGCCAAGGCCGCCGAGATCGTGGCGCAGGCCGGGTTCGACGCCGAGGTGGCGCCGTCCATCGCCTCGGTGATCCAGAAGCTGTGGGGGGTCTTCGTCGCCGAGGACGCCACCCTGGTCGAGGTCAACCCGCTGGTGAAGACCGAGGACGGCGCGATCATCGCCCTCGACGGCAAGGTCACCCTCGACGACAACGCCGACATCCGCCACCCCGACCACGAGCAGTTCCACGACCGCACCGCGGCCGACCCGTTCGAGGCCAGGGCCAAGGAGAAGGGCCTCAACTACGTCAAGCTGGACGGCGAGGTCGGCGTCATCGGCAACGGGGCCGGCCTGGTGATGTCCACCCTCGACGTGGTCGCCTACGCCGGGGAGGAGTACGGCGTCAAACCCGCCAACTTCCTGGACCTCGGTGGTGGCTCCAGCGCCCAGGTGATGGCCGACGGGCTCGAGCTCATCCTGTCCGACCCGCAGGTCAAGAGCGTGTTCGTCAACGTGTTCGGCGGCATCACCTCCTGCGACACCGTCGCCAATGGCATCGTGCAGGCGTTCGAGCTGCTGGCCTCGCACGGCGCGACGGTCACGCATCCGCTCGTCCTGCGGTTGGACGGCAACAACGCCGACGTGGCGCGGCAGATCCTCGACGAGGCGAACCTGCCCAACGTGGAGCGCCTCGACACCATGGACGGCGCCGCACACCGCGCGGCCGAACTGGCCTCGATCGAGATCAGCAAGGGAGCCTGACCGTGACGATCTTCCTGAACGGCGACAGCCGGGTGATCGTGCAGGGGATGACCGGGTCGGAGGGCCGCAAGCACACCCAGCGGATGATCAATGCGGGGACCAAGATCGTTGGCGGGGTGACCCCCGGCAAGTCCGGTCAGAGCGTGGAGTTCGAGGACCGGGTGAGCGTGCCGGTCTTCGGGTCGGTGGCCGAGGCCGTCGAGGCCACGGGCGCCAACACGACCGTGATCTTCGTTCCGGCCAGGTTCACCAAGGCTGCGGTGCACGAGGCGGTCGACGCCAAGCTGCCGCTCGGCGTGGTGATCACCGAGGGAATCCCGGTGCATGACGCCGCCGAGTTCTTCCAGTACGCACAGAACGCCGGGACGACCCGCCTGATCGGCCCGAACTGCCCGGGCATCATCTCGCCGGGGGTGTCCAATGCCGGGATCATTCCGGCCAACATCACCAAGCGCGGGCCGGTCGGCCTGGTCAGCAAGTCCGGCACGCTGACCTACCAGATGATGTACGAGCTGCGCGACATCGGCTTCACCACGTGCGTGGGTATCGGTGGCGACCCGGTGATCGGGACGACGCACATCGACTGCATCGAGGCGTTCGAGGCCGACCCGGAGACCCGGGGCATCGTGATGATCGGCGAGATCGGCGGCGACGCCGAGGAGCGGGCGGCCGACTACATCAAGGCCCACGTCACCAAGCCGGTGGTCGGCTACGTGGCCGGGTTCACCGCTCCCGAGGGCAAGACGATGGGCCACGCCGGCGCCATCGTGTCCGGCTCCTCGGGCACGGCGCAGGCCAAGCAGGAGGCCCTCGAGGCGGCCGGGGTCAAGGTCGGCAAGACTCCGAGCGAGACCGCTGTGCTGATGCGGGAGATCATCGCCTCCCTCGGCTGACCCGGAACCCGCTCATGCTCCGCGGGTGAACACGCTCGGTGGCCTCACGCCGCCGGGACGCGTTCACCCGCGGAGCATCGCCAGGTGGAGCGGGTCCGAGCGCGTCGGCGCGTCAGGGCAGCAGGGCAGGGGGGTCGTAGGTCGGCTGGTAGAGCATGATCGTGCCAGCGCCGGGGATCATGAGGTCCACCGAGGTCCCCCAGCGATGCTCGACCGGCTCCCCGGCGAACTGTGCTCCGCGCCCGGCCAGCTCGGCCATGGTCGCGGCCAGGTCGTCGCAGCACAGGGAGAGGTCGAAGGCCTGGTCGGTGCCGCCGGTGCGCCCCTCGTGCTCCCAGCTGGCCGGATGCACGCCGAGGTCGCTCGGGCCGGTCTTGAAGATGAGCCACCCACCGCCGGTGTCGACGTGTGGGAACTGCAGGACATCGCGGAAGAAGGCCCGCACGGCCTCGGAGTCCTGGGCGTACACCAGGGTGTGCAGCGCAGTGATCATGGGGTCACCCTACGGCCCCGCCGGTGACCGCGGCGGTGCACCGGTCAGGCCGGCCAGGGGCGGGCGGCGGCGATCACCTCGGCGACCAGCGGTTCGGTGTGCAGGGCGATGGCCGGCTGCTCGTCGTCGGGGTAGCGGACGATCGCCGTGCCCTGGATCAGGCCGGCCGCGGACGGCGCGCCGGCCCCGACCGCAACCACCCGGTCACCGCGGGACCCCAGGTGTTCCACCACCTTTCGGTCGTAGCGGCTGCCGGTGAACAGCAGGGACCGGCCGCCGCCCCCCGGCCTCGGCGCGGTGTGCCACCAGTCGGCGCTCTCGCTCGCGCTCGCGGCCTGTCGCGGGCCACGGCGCAGGGTCAGCGC
>JBAPWU010000033.1:0-1518 GCA_049283855.1 Kineosporiaceae bacterium | reverse complement strand
GCTCCCGGTCGAACCGCCGACTCCGGCCATGCAGGCGCTCAGCGCCCTGGCGGACCTGCGGCACCTGCTGCTCGGTTTCGACCTCCCGCCCGAGCAGGGCCGCCGGCTGGTCGCCGAGTACCAGCAGTTGTACGCCCTGGTCGCCGGTGATCCTGCCGATCGACAGACCCTGCTCACGGCAGAGCTCGACGTCCTGGCCGCGTTCGCCGACCTGTGCGAGCTGACCCGCAACCGCCCGCACGCGGAGGACACCCGCGACGACCGGGTGCACAGCCCCCGCGAGTACTTCCACCGCTACCTGCACTCGCTGGACGCCGACCGGGAGCGGCTGCCGGAGGACTTCCGGATCAAGCTGTCCCGAGTGCTGGGCCAGTACGGGCTCACGTCCCTCGCCCGCACCGAACAGCTCGAGGAGGCCGTCTACCGGATCTTCCTCGCCCAGCAGCACACCCCCTCGCACGTCCCGGCCGTCACGGCCCTGCTCGAGCGGTGGCTCACCGATCCCATGCCGGCCGCGGCCGTCGGCGGGCGGACCCGCGACGTGCTCGATCGGTTGGTCCTGGCCACCCAATTGCGCTACCCGGCGGCCGGCGACCTTGCCCGCAGCGCCCGCTACCGCTGGTTCGAGGCGCCGCTCACCGAGGCCTCCCGGGAGGAGGTCTTCGCCCAGGTGCGCCGACAGCTCGACGAGTTGTCCACGGATCCGCCGCCGGCCGACCACGAGGCGCGGGTCGAGGCATTGGTGGCCTGCCCCGAGCCGCTGGTCCGGTTCCTGTCCGAGCGGCTCGAATCGGGTTTCGACCACGTCCAGCCGATGCTGGAGGTGTTGGCCCGCAGGCACTATCGCGAGTACACCCTCCATGACCTGGCCGGGCGGGTGATCTCCGGACGGCCCGTCGTGACCGCCGACTACACCCTTGACGACCGCCCGACCCACCTGGTCAGCACCGTTGCCCGGATCGGCGAGCTGACCCCCGACGGCGATCTCACCGCCGTGCTGCGGGGCCTGCTCGCGCAGACGCCCTCGGACCATCAGCCAGTGGTGGACCTGTACCTGGAGTGGGTGGGAGCGCCGGCCGAGGACGAAGCGGCCGCCCTGGAGCTCGCCGATCTGGTGGCCGCGCTGCCGTTCGCCGGCACGGCGCGCCGGATCGCGATCACCGTGTGTGCCGGGTCCAAGCCGGTGCGGCAGTTCACCTTCCGCCCGGCGGGGTACGGCACCGGCCGGCCGGGGCCGATCGTCGAGGACGTTCTGGTCCGGGGGCTGCACCCCATGGTCGGACGGCGCCTGGACCTGTGGCGGCTGCGCGACTTCTCGATCTCCCGGCTGGACACCGGCGGCGACGTGCTGCTCTACCGCTGCGTGGCACCGGACAACGACGCGGACGTGCGACTGGTGGCGATCGCCCAGGTGCGGGAGTTGAGCGTGGTGCGGGACGGCGCGGGGCGGGTCACCTCGCTGCCGCAGGTCGAGCGGGCGGTGGCGGGCTGCCTGGACGCCGTCCGCCGGGCCCGCGC
>JBAPWU010000032.1:0-13489 GCA_049283855.1 Kineosporiaceae bacterium | reverse complement strand
GGGCCTCGGCCAGCCGCGCGGCCTGCCCGGCCACCCGGGTCGCGATCACGCGCAGCCCGGCCGGTCCGTGGTAGACGGCGTACATCGAGGCCATCACCGCGAGCAGCACCTGCGCGGTGCAGATGTTGCTGGTCGCCTTCTCCCGCCGGATGTGCTGCTCACGGGTCTGCAGGGCGAGCCGGTAGGCGGGCGCCCCATCAGCGTCCTTGGACACCCCGACCAGCCGGCCCGGCAGCGAGCGCTCAAGCCCTGCGCGCACCGACATGTACGCGGCGTGCGGGCCTCCGTAGCCCATCGGCACCCCGAACCGCTGGCTGCTGCCGACAACCACGTCCGCACCGGACTCCCCGGGCGGGGTGAGCACGGTCAGGGCGAGCAGGTCGGCCGCGACACAGACCAGGGCGCCGCGGGCGTGCGCGGCCTCGATCACCGGGCCCAGATCCCGGACGGCGCCCGAGGTGCCGGGGTACTGCACCAGGACGCCGAACACGCCCGGAGCGCCGGCGGCGGCCACGGCCGCGTCGAGCGCGGCGCCCACAGCGTCCGCATCGGCCTCGGGACCGGCGGCGAACAGCTCGGCGTCGAGCACGCTGAGCCTCTGCGGCCGGGCCCGGGTGTCCAGCACCGCACGGGTCTGTGGCAGCACGTCCCGATCCACCAGCAGGACGGTGCCCGGCTGCGCCGAGCGGTTCGCCCGGCGCATCAGGGTCATCGCCTCGGCGGCGGCGCTGCCCTCGTCGAGCAGGGAGGAGTTGGCGATCGGCAGGCCGGTCAGGTCGCCCACCATGGTCTGGAAGTTGAGCAGCGCCTCGAGCCGGCCCTGGGAGATCTCGGGCTGGTAGGGGGTGTAGGCGGTGTACCAGGCCGGGCTCTCCAGCACGTTGCGCAGGATCACCCCCGGGGTGTGGGTGCCGTGATACCCCAGGCCGATCATCGGCACGGCGACGGTGTTGCGATCGGCCAGGGCCCGCAGTTCGGCGATCACCTCGGGCTCGGAGGCCGCCGCGGGCAACGCCGGCGGCCCGGCGGACCGGATCGAGGGCGGCATCGCGGCAGCGACCAGCGCGGCCAGGGACGGCTGACCGACCGCGGCGAGCATGGCGGCGATCTGATCGGCACGCGGACCGATGTGCCGGTCGGCGAACCGCGTCGCGGCCGCAGCCGGCACGACGGGGAGGGAGGGTGCGGTCATCGGGACTCCAGGCAGGTCGAGGTCGCGCGGCGCACAGGCCGCCTGCCTCCCCCTCTGTCGGCTGCCGCCGGTCGGTCCGATCGGCGGCGCGACCTTCAGAGTCGCCTGGCCCGCACGGTCCTGGCGCCTGAGAGGTTCCGGGGAGTTTGCCCCTTCGGCGCCCCGTATCGGGGCTCTCCCATGCGGGTTCGTCAGCGTGGCCGAGGCTACATCGCGCCCGTGCCGGGTCGCTACACCTCTGTGCGCCCGCGGGCGCTACCGTCGAACCGTGATGGTGCTCAGTGTGTGCAGCCTCAAGGGAGGCGTCGGCAAGACCTCGGTCGTGCTGGGGCTGGCGTCCGCCGCTCTGGCCCGGGGAATCGAGACCCTGGTCCTCGACCTGGACCCGCAGGCGGATGCGACGGTCGGGCTCGACGTCCTCGAGGACGGCGCGAACAGCGTGGTCGACGTCCTGCGTCACCCCCGCCGCCGTCCGGTCGCCGAGCTGGCCACGCCCAGCGGCTGGACGGAGGGCACGCCGGGCCTGCTGGACGTCGTCGCGGGCTCCTCCGAGGCCTCCTCGTTCGACGGGCCCCCGAGCAGCGAGCGCACCCTGACCCGAGTCCAACGGGCCCTGGCCGACGCCGAGGGCTACCGGCTGGTGCTGCTGGACTGCCCGCCCTCCTTCGGCTCCCTGACCCGCAACGCGCTGGTGGCCAGCCACCGGGCGCTGGTGGTCACCGAGCCCGCGCTGTTCTCGGTGACCGCAGCCGATCGGGCACTGCGCGCCATCGACGGCCTGCGCCGCAGCTCCGCGCCCCAGTTGCAGCCTCTCGGGGTGGTGGTCAACCGGTTCCGGGACCGCTCCCCCGAGCACCGCTACCGGGTCACCGAGCTCGCCGAGATGTTCGGGCCGCTGGTGCTGTCTCCCGCGATCCCCGAGCGCAGCGCACTGCAACAGGCCCAGGGCGCCAGCCAGCCGATCCACCGCTGGCCCGGACCGGCGGCCAAGGAGCTCTCCGACGCCTTCGACCATCACCTGGCCCGCGTGCTCCGGGCCCGTGGCCGCCTCCCCAAGCGCGCCCGCTCCGCCTGACTCCGTTGCTGCCCGGTGAGGGCGAGGGTCAGCCGGCGCGGTGTCGGCGGCGGGTGGCCAGCTCGTCCTGCGGGTCCTCGGCAGCAGGCTCGCCGGGGCGCTCGCTCGGCAGCTCGCTCAGGGTGCCCTCGATCTCGCGCCAGACCCTGCCGACGGCGATGCCGAACACGCCTTGACCGCCCTGCACCAGGTCGAACACCTCGTCGGCCGAGGTGCACTCGTACACGCTCGCGCCATCGCTCATCAGGGTGAGCTGGGCCAGGTCCTCCACCCCACGGTCGCGCAGGTGACCCACGGCCACCCGGATCTGATGCAGGGAGACCCCCGTGTCGAGCAGCCGCTTGACCACTTTGAGCACCAGGATGTCGCGGAATCCGTACAGCCGCTGGGTGCCCGAGCCACTCGCCGTCCGCACGCTGGGTTCGACCAGCCCGGTGCGGGCCCAGTAGTCCAGCTGGCGGTAGGTGATCCCGGCGGCGCGGCAGGCGATCGGCCCGCGGTAACCAACCTGGTCGTCGAGGTCGGGAAGATCGTCGTCGAACAGGAGGCCCTGGGTCTCCGGAGGCAGCGGCGCGGACGGCGGGCGCGTGGTCACGTCATGGGTCCCGCTCAACGCCGACCTCCTGTCCGAGCCCTCCCGGGATGACCCCGGCGATTCGTGTCGCCGGGACCCTGACCTCACCCTCTACCCGAGGTTGAGACTAAGACATCGGCAGTACACCGGTGGAACTACATGGAGGACGTTTCCTTCTCGAACGGTAGGCCTCCCCCAGCCGCGGGTCAACGAGCCCACACCCTCCCGGACGGCGTGTCGTCGCCCAGCGTGCCGCGGTCAGTCCGCCACCGGACCCTTCTCGCCGAAGTCCTCGGGCGAGATCTGGTCCAGGAACTCGCGGAACTTCTCGACCTCGTCCTCGTCCTGGTCCGGAACGGCCACCCCACCGGCCTCGAGCACCTCGTCGGCGCCGAGGATCCGCGACCCGGTGCGCAGCGCCAGGGCGATCGCGTCGGAGGATCGCGAGTCGACCACGAGGCCCCCGTCGAAGACCAGTTGGGCGTGGAAGACGTTGTCCTTGATCGCCACGATCCGGACCTCCTCCAGGGTGCGCCCGAACGCGGTGATCACATCCTTGAGCAGGTCGTGGGTCAGCGGCCGGGGCGGGACCACGCCGTTCTGGGCGAAGGCGATCGCGCTGGCCTCGGGGCCGGCCACCCAGATCGGCAGATAGCGGTCGCCGCCACGTTCGCGCAGCAGCACGATCGGACTATTGGACGGCATCTCCACCCGAACCCCCACCACATCCAGCTCACGCACACGGTCACCGTACCCCGCGGCGGCCGGTGCCGCGATGGGCCCACCGGTCAGCCGCCTCCGCGACCCAGCGCAGACTTCAACAACGCAGCGTGCAATCGGACGGCGAGCGAGGCGACCTCGCGCGCGGCCTCCTCGGCCTGCCCCGCCGCCTGCCCGCCCCGTTGCTGACGCAACGGCGCGACCACCTGCTCGACCAGGCCCGCCTCGCGATCGGCGGTGGTGCGGAACGGACGAAGGTGACGCGGCTCGATCCCGAACGAGGCCAGCTCACGCGCCGTCCGGGCGATCGTGAGCGCCTCGCCGTCGTAGGTCGCGGTGGAGGGGTCGGCCGTGACCAGGCCGAAGGCCTCCAGGGCGCGCAGCAGCACCTCGTCGACCTCGGCCGACTCGATCAGTTCGGCCCGGGTCAGGCTCACCTCCCGGGTCGCCGCGAAGCGCTGGCTGGAGTCCGGCGGCCCGTCGGCCACCAGCCGCGGGCCGCGGGGCGGCTGCACGGCACCTCCGGGCAGAACGTTCGACTCGCGGCCGCGGTCCAGGGCGTCCAGGTGCTCGCGGATCACCCGCAGCGGGAGGTAGTGATCACGCTGGACGGAGAGCACGAAGCGCAGTCGATCCACATCGGCGTGCGAGAAGCGCCGGTAGCCCGAGGGCGCACGCTCGGGGTCGATCAGCCCCTGGTCCTCCAGGAAGCGGATCTTCGAGATGGTCACCTCGGGGAACTCCGGGCGCAGCTGGGCGAGCACCTCCCCGATGCTCATCGAGGCCCGTGCCGCGCCGCGCCGCCCTAGTGCGGGCTCGGGCACGACCAGATCACCACCCCGCGCCGGCTCCGCCGTCCCGCGGGCTGGGATAGAAGACCAACCGGTACTTGCCGATCTGGACTTCATCACCCGGGCGGAGCACGGCCTCGTCGATCCGGTCACGATGCACGTAGGTGCCGTTCAGGCTGCCCACGTCGCGGACCACGAACTGGCGATCGCGCCGCAGGAACTCCGCGTGCTTGCGCGAGACGGTGACGTCGTCGAGGAAGATGTCGCTCTCCGGCCGGCGCCCCGCGGTGGTCCGTTCGGCATCGAGCAGGAACCTCGCCCCGGTGTTCGGCCCCCGCTGCACCACGAGCAGGGCCGACCCCGCCGGCAGGGCCTCGACCGCCGCCTGGTCGGCAGGGGCCAACGCTCCCTCGGCCACGTCGACCGCATCCCCCGCCGGGACGGCGTTGAAGGACATCGTGGTCTCCGGCCCGATCGCCAGATCGCGCTCGTCCGGCCCTTCGGGCGGAACCGTCATGACACCCCTCCTGGAGCCTTGGCTGGAGCCTTGGCAGGACTCGTCCATGATGGACGAGCCGTAAGCCTAACCCTGAAGAGCAGGTCGAGGCAGCCCGCTCACACGGAGCCCTGGGCTCAGCCGAGCTGCTCGCGGTACTCCTGGGCGGTCATCAACCCGTCGAGGGCCGCGTCACCGGCCACCGCCACCTCGAACATCCAGCCTGCGCCGTAGGGATCGCTGTTCACCAGTTCGGGGGCGCCGTCCAGCTCGGGGTTGACCTCGGCCACGGAGCCGGACACCGGCGACAGCACGGCGCTCACGCTCTTGGTGGACTCGATCTCCCCGCACTCGGTTCCCGCCGTGAGGGCTGCGCCGACCGCGGGCAGCGACACATAGACGATGTCGCCGAGCGCGTCCTGGGCATAGGCGGTGATCCCTACCCGGGCCCGGCCTCCGTCCAGGCGCACCCACTCGTGGTCGGCGGTGTAGCGCAGGTCCTGGGGGTAGTCGAAGTCCGCCATCTCGGTCCTCTCCTCGGGGATGCGGGGGTGGGTCAGGGGGTGGCGGCCGGAGTGACCGGCCGGGCGTACAGGGGCGTGCGGGGCGTGGCCCGAGCGACCACCTCGACGGTGGGCAGTTTCTGGATGGTGCCGTCGGCCTGGCGCGCGCTCAGGCCCTCGAGGATGCCACCTGGGATGGACAGTGCGCGGTCCAAGGACGAGGAATCCCCGATCGCCAGCACCCGGTAGGGCGGGCGGAGCACGACGCCGTCGATCCGGATCCCGTTGCCCCCGGCGTCGTCGACGAAGGCCGTCTCGGCCACCACCCGGACCGGGCCGACCTGGATCGCCTCCGCCCCGGCGCCACGCAGCTCCTGGATGGCGTCGAGCAGCATCGCCGCGGAGACGGCCCGGTTCGGGTCCGCGATGTCGAGCTGGATCCCGGGGCCGGTGGCTGCCACCGTGCCGGCCAGCACCCGGAACACCTCGAGCTGGGCGCTGGTCACCTTCTTGGCGACCGCGGCCCGGTCGGACCCGGTCTGCAGTTCGGTGAGCTGGGCCTGGAGCTGGCGCGCCTCCTCCTCCAGCTGGCTCGACCGGGTGGTGGTCCGCTGCAGCAGACCGATCAGGTCGCCCTGGCGCAGCGTCGGCAGGGAGGCGGTCTGGGTCTGGCGCACCTGGGCGACCAGGGCGAAGCCGAGGACGGCGCACAGCAGCCCTGCCAGCAGCTGGGCCCGGGTCACGCTGGGGCGCATCGCGGCCAGCAGCCGCCGCCGCCCGGGATCGCTGCCGGCGTCCGCCTCGCCCGACATCGTCATGCCTTGAACAGGTGGCGACGGATCGCCGCAGCGTTGGAGAAGATCCTGATCCCGAGCACGACGACCACCCCGGTGGCCAGCTGCGATCCGACGCCGAGCTGGTCGCCGAGGTAGACCATCAGTGCGGCGACCACGATGTTGGACAGGAACGACACAGTGAACACCCGGTCGTCGAAGATCCCGTCCAGGACGGCGCGCAGGCCGCCGAACACCGCGTCCATCGCCGCCACCACGGCGATCGGCAGATACGGCTGCATCCACACCGGCACCGTGGGTTCGAGCACCAGACCGGCCACGATCCCGATCACCAGTCCCAGCAGGGCGATCACGGGCGGGCCTCCTCGGACTGGACGGTGGTCACGCTCGAGCCGTTCGCGGCGCGGGCATGTGCGAGTGTGAAGGTATCGGCTGCGCCCGGCAGGTCCAGGGAGGCACGGGCCGTGATCGTGGAGCGGATCCCGTCCCCGCGCAGGATGTCGAGGTAGGAGCCGGTCATCCCGGAGACCAACCGCACCTGAAGACGGTCGGGCTCGCCGATCGCCTTCACACTGTAGGGCGGCCTCAGCGGTTGCAGATCGACCAGCACGGCCTCACCGGCGACCCTGATCGCGGACAGGGCCGTGAGCCGGATGTCGTTGACCGTGATCGCCTCGGCCCCGGCGGCCCACAACCCGTTGACGATGATCTGCAGGTCGCGGTCGCGCACCCGGCCCCGCTCGACCTGCCCTGCATCGGCGGCATCCGGCGCACGTGCGCCGGGGGCGTCGTCCAGACTCACCTCGATCCCCGGACCGCGGACGGCGAACTCCCCCGCCACCCGGCCCAGGGTGGCCACCTCGTCGGCGAGTTCGCCGGCCCCCGAACCGGCCAGCGCCTGGCCCCGGGCTGCGGAGATCTGTTGGCGCAGGAGGGCGTTGGCCCGCTGGGTGGCGTCGGCGCGATCGGTGCGCCGCTGGATCTCGGCCTCCAGCGCGCGCCTCGCGGCGACCGCGCCCGGGACCGGCTGGCGCAACTGGATCACCGACGAGACGGTTACCAGACCGCACAGGAGCGCGATCACGGCCGTGAGCACCCGGTGGGTGGAGCCGCGGCCGTGGCCCCGGGCCCGGCGCTCGGCAGCCATCGCGTAACCGGCATCCAGGGGCCGATCCATCACCTCGCTGAGCAGGGTCATCGAGGCATCGGGCCGCAGCGGCCCCTGGTCAGGCCTCAACGCCGTCCGCCCTCTCGCCCTTGCGGTGGAGCTGGACGACCTGGCGCAGGTAGAGCCAGGCCGCCCACCAGTAGAGGATCACGCCCCACCAGGCGAAGGCCCAGCCGAACGGCCGGGCCACCACCGCGGCACCGTCACTGGCCTCGGCGAGCAGCAGGATCGGAAACGCGTAGAGCAGGCTGAACGTGGCCGCCTTGCCGAGCAGGTGCACCGGCAGCGGGCCGTACCCGATCCGGGCCAGCACGGGCACCGTGACGGCCAGCACCACGTCCCGGGCCACCAGGACGGCGACCAACCACCACGGGATCACATCGCGCCAGGCCAGACCGATCACGGTGGACAGGATGTAGAGCCGGTCCGCGGCCGGGTCGAGCAACTGGCCGAGCCGCGAGATCTGACCCCACCGCCGGGCCAGGGATCCGTCGAGGTAGTCCGAGGCGCCGCTGACGACCAGGACGACCACTGCGGCGCCGTCGCGGCGGGTGACGATCAGCCAGAAGAACACCGGGACCAGGAGCAGGCGCAGCAGGCTCAAGGCGTTCGGGATGGTCACCACCCGATCGCTGACCCGCTCCTCGATGGTCACGGGGTCAGCGTACGAGACGGCGGCCCCGGTGCCGATGGCTGCTCGGGCAATCTCAGCAGGCGGCCTCACGGGTCGGGCCCAGGTCGCCCAGCCCGGCACGCAGGTCGGCGAGGATGCGGTGGAGCAGCCGCGAGACCTGCATCTGGGTGACGCCGATCTCGGTCCCGATCTGGGACTGGGACCAGCCGCGGAAGAACCTCAGTTCGATGATCAGACGATCACGACCACCGAGGCCCCGGAGCAACGGCGCGAGGGTCACCCGGGCCTCCACGGCGTCCAGGGTCTCGACCTCGGCCACGAGGCGGTCCACCAGCCGGACGGTGCCCGTCTCCGAGCCCGGATGGTCCAGGGACGTCGCCTGGAACGAGCCGCGGGCGGCGATCGCGTCGGCGACGAGGGTGACGTCCAGCCCGAGATGGGCGGCGATCTCGCTCGGGCGCGGCGAGCGCCCCAGGCTCTGGCCCAGGTCGCCGCGCGCCTGTTCGATCGTGCCCTGGAGCTCCTGGATCCGGCGCGGCGGACGCACCAGCCACGCGTGATCACGGAAGTGCCGCCGGACTTCACCCCGGATGGTGGGCACGGCGTAGCTCAGGAAGTCGCTCTCCCGGCGGACGTCGAAGCGTCGGGCCGACTTGACCAGACCCAGGTAGGCCACCTGGTTCAGGTCGTCGAGGGCCGTGCCGCGGTTGCGGTACTGAGCGGCGACCGAGCGCGCCACATGGAGGTTGAGCGCCACGGCGCGGTTCTGCAGGCGGACCGCCTCGCCGGGCTCGGCCGCGCTCGCCTCGCGGAGCAGCCGCAACGTCACCTCGCGTCGTTGATCACGGCGCCCCATCCTGCCGCACGGCAGGTCGGCGGGATCGTCCATGATCTGGCCCCCTTGAACCGCCCACTGGCCGAGAGGTCGGTAAGGCAACCCTAACTCTGCACCGCGGGCCGATCAAGGGCGATGTCGATCAGCGGGCCATGGAGCCGACGTCCACCGCGCCGCAGCTTTCGGAGGGGGACGTCCCACACTGGTACAGGCACGCACCGTCGCGAAGACTCGAGGGTGCTCCGGCGAAGACCCAGGGGAACCCCCTGGAACCGGTGGAGGGCGGTGGCGCAGGCGTGACCGAGGACCCGTACGCGGCGCTCCGGGAGACCCACACCAGCGTGGTGCTGCTCGTCGGGGATCGCGCCTACAAGATCAAGAAGCCGGTCCGGCTGCCCTTCGTGGACCTGTCGACCCGCGAGCGTCGGCGGCACAACTGCGACGAGGAACTGCGCCTCAACCGCCGCCTGGCACCCGACGTCTACCTCGGCGTCCAGGAGCTGGGCGACGGCGACCTGCCTGCCGGCTCGGGGGAACCGGTGGTGGTGATGCGACGGATGCCCGAGGCGCGACGCCTCTCCGCGATCCTCGCCGCCGGCGGCGCGGCCGAGGCCTGCGTGCGCGAGGTGGCCCGGCAGGTGGCGACGATGCACGCCGCGGAGGAGCCGGTGTGGGACTACCGGCTCGCCCGAACGATGGGGTCGCTGTGGGACGAGGGCCACGACCAGATGCGGCCCTTCGCCGGCGAGGTGGTCGACGGCGCGCTGCTCGATCAGGTGCACGCCCTGGCGACCGAGTACCTGCGCGGACGCTCGGGGCTGCTCGACCGCCGGGAACGGGGCGGCCTGGTCCGCGACGGCCACGGGGACCTGCTGACCGACGACATCTTCTGCCTGGACGACGGTCCACGGATCCTGGACTGCCTCGAGTTCGACCGGCGGCTGCGTCTGGGTGACGTGCTCGCGGACCTGGCCTTCCTGGCGATGGACCTCGAACTGCACGGCGCCCCGGAGCTGGCCCGGCTGCTCGTGGACCGCTACCGCCATCTGGACGCCGAGACGCACCCGCGCACCCTCGAGCACCACTACGTCGCCTACCGGGCCTTCGTCCGGTCCAAGGTGGAGTGCCTGCGTCTGCACCAGGGCGATCCTGACAGCGCCGGGCGGGCACGCACCCTGCTGGATCTGACCGACCGCCATCTGCGCGTGGGGCGGGTGCACCTGGTGCTGGTCGGTGGGCTCCCGGGGAGCGGCAAATCCACGCTCGCACAAGCGATCACCGACGCCGACCCGGGGCGGGAGTGGGCCGCGATCTCCACCGACGTGGTGCGCAAGGAACTGGCCGGGGTCGATCCGATGCACGCGTGCGCCGCCGCCTACGGGCAGGGGATCTACGACGCGGGGCACACCGAGGCGGCCTACGCCGAGGCACTGCGCCGGGCCGGGATCGCTCTGCGCAGCGGGGTCAACGTGCTGCTCGATGCGTCGTGGACCGACCCCGCCGAACGAGCCCGCGCCCGGGCCTGTGCCGACGCCCGAGCCGCAGCACTGACCGAACTACGGTGCGAGGCGAGCGAGGAGGTCTGCCTGCGGCGCCTTGCAGAACGCCAGGGTCCGCGGGCCTCCGACGCCGACGCGGACATCCATCGGGCGATGGGCGCGCGAGCCGCCGGCTGGCCCGAGGCCGTCAGCGTGCGCACCGACGGCGACGCCTCAGGGGCGGCCACTCTGGCCCTGGAGCTGCTCGCGCAGCGGGGCGTCGTCACCCCCGCCGCCGCCGGGGAGACCGGTGACCCGAGGCACGCCGGGGATTGACCGCGCCGCAGGTGGGTAGGGATATCGCCGCTGACCACTCCCGTCAGCGTGTACGCGGCGGCACCACCCTGGTGACCGCCCCGACCGGAGAGAAGGCAACCATGCTCGGCTTCATCATCACGTTGATCATCGTCGGGGGGATCGCGGGGCTGCTGGCGCGGTTCCTGGTCCCCGGGCGCGACCCCCTGGGCATCCTCGGCACCATCGTCCTCGGGGTGGTGGGCTCCTTCGTAGGCGGCTTCCTCGGGTACCTGCTGTTCGGGGCGGACAGCACCGAGGGCGCCGTGCAGCCCTCCGGCATCGTGGGTTCGATCATCGGAGCGGTGATCGCGCTGCTGGCCTACCGAGCCGTGAACCGGTCCGGATCGCGCGTGTAGCGTCCCGCCGCCACATCCGCTCGTCTGCCCGGCGCCCGGCCGAGCCGCCATGCCGCGGCGCACCGGGTGGGCGAGACTATGCCCCGGGAGACGAGACGACGGTGAGGTGGAGCATGCGATGGCTGTGGCGTGACAACGTGGTCGCGCTCGTCGCCGTGGCGCTCTTCGCCGCCGTCTTCATGGTCCGTTCCTCGGATCCTGATCCGGGACAGGCACTCTCGGTGCTCTACGCGATCCCCGTCTCGCTCCTGGCCGCGCGGTGGGGCCTGGTCTCAGGCCTCGCCGCCGGCCTGATCGCCTGCGCCCTGACCGCGCTGTGGGCGTGGCACTGGGAGGCGGGGGTCCAGGCGGTGGGCCTGGGTGCTCGCTTCACCCTCTTCCTGGTGACCGGGCTCACCGTCGGGCTGCTGGCCGACCGCTCCGCCCGGTCACGCAGGGCGGCCGAGCACCTGCTCACTGAACGTGGTAGGGCCGAGGACGAGAAGGAGCGGGGGCAGGACGTGCAGAGGCTCACCGCGCGGCTGTCCCGCGCAGCCACCACCTACGAGGTCGCCCACGCCTTCACGCAGGACGGCCTGGCGGTGCTCGGCGCTGTCCAGGGTGGGGTCTACCTGCTCGACGACGAGGACTGCCTGCGCCTGCTCGCCGTCGCTCGCGAACTGGACGACACGTCGGACTGGACGTCTGTCCCGCTCGCGGCCCGCACGCCCCCCTCCGACGCAGCCCGCACCGCCCTGCCTGCCTATCACCGCGACGTGGTGGAGATCGAATCGGCCTACCCGCACCTGAGGGCGGTGCGGCGCAGCTCTGGGGACCAGGCCTGGGCGGCGGCCCCGCTGCGGGGGTCGCGCGGTGTCCTGGGCGCGATCGCCGTCGGATACCGCGCTCCGCAGGCGTTCGACGGCGGTGAGCGTGGCCTGATCTGCACGGTGGCCGACCGGGTGGCCGAGGCGGTCGAACGCGCCCGGTTGCTGGACGTCGCCGACGCCCAGCGGTCCCGGGCCGAGGCAGCAGAGCAGCGCGCCTCGCTGATCGGCGACGTGGGCGCGGTGCTCACCGCGAGCACCGGGTCCGTCGAGTGCATGCAGCACCTGACCGATCTTCTGGTCCCGCGGTTCGCCGACCTGGCCCAGGTCGACGCCCTGGAGCCCACCCCGCAGGGCCCGCGCCGGGACCGTCTGGCCAGGACGTGCTTCGCCTCCGAGCCGCTCCCCCGGCCCGACGAGACCTCCCCCGGCACGATCAGCATTCCCCTCACCGCCCGCCGGGCGGTGATCGGGCACCTGCTCCTCGCCCGGCTCGACGTTCGGAGGCCCTTCGACCAGAGCGACGTCCTGCTGGTCTCGGTGATCGCCGGCCGGGCGGCTCTGGCCCTGGACAACGCCCAGCTCTACGAGCGGCAGCGCGACGTCGTGACGAGTCTTCAGCATGCCCTGTTGCCCGGGGAGCTGCCCCAGGTCCCCGGGGTGAGCGCCGCGGCGCGATACCGCCCGGGCAGTGCCATCGTGGACGTCGGCGGAGACTGGTACGACGTGATCGTCCTGCCCGGTCACCGGGTGGGCATCGTGCTGGGTGACGTCGTCGGCCGCGGCGTCGCGGCCGCAGCGACGATGGGTCAGCTGCGCAGCGCCGTGGCCGCTCTGGCTCCCCACTCCGAGCACCCGGCGCAGGTGCTCGATCGTCTCGACGACTACGGCGCCACCGTGCGGGGGGCCGCGCTGGCCACCCTGGTCTACCTGGACTACGACCCGGCCACAGGTCTGCTCCGGTACTCCTGCGCAGGGCACCCTCCCCCGATCCTGGTCGACCGGCACGGAGCGGTGCATCGTCTCGACGACGCCCGAGGGGTGCCACTGTCGGCCCTGCCGGGGGTGGGGCGACCACTCGCGCAACGGGTGGTCGATGCCCCGGCGACGCTGATCTGCTACTCGGACGGGCTGATCGAGCGCCGCGGGCGCACGATCGACGACAGCCTCGACGGCCTCGTCGCGCAGGTGAGTCACCTGCACGGCACGACTCCGGACGAGATCTGCGACGAGCTGCTGGAGGCGCTCGCGGGCGACTCCCCGTTCCGCGACGACATCGCCCTGCTCACCGCGGAGCTGGGGACCACCGTGCCGGCCGCGTTCCGGGTCAGCCTGCCGGCGGAACCGGGCCAGCTCGCCACGCTGCGCGCCAGGCTACGGCGGTGGGCCGCGGAGGCCGGCCTCGACGATCTGCGCACCTCCGACCTCGTCCTGGCCACCGGTGAGGCGTGCGCGAACGCGGTCGAGCACGCCTACCGGACGGAGGCGTCCGGGGTGATCGAGGTGGAGGTCCGGATCGCGAACGACGGCGAGCTCACGGCATGCGTCAGCGACTCGGGCCGGTGGCGGGAGCGGCGCGAGGCTCCGCGGGGACGAGGTCGCGGGCTGGCCATGATCGAGGCAGTGATGGACGGAGTCTCCGTCACCCACGGCCAGGGCGGAACCACCGTGCGGATGCGCCGGGAGGCTCGGTGACGGCGGACCCCGACC
>JBAPWU010000031.1:0-12773 GCA_049283855.1 Kineosporiaceae bacterium | reverse complement strand
TTCCGCGTCACCGTCACCGCCGCCGGCCTGCAATGGACCACCCGCACCGGACGCACCTACACCACCCACACCGAACCCCAACCCACCGCCCCCACCCCCGCACCCGAGGACCCACCGCCCTTCTGATGGATCACGCGGCCGGGTCACGTCAGGACTGGACTACCAGCCCGAGGTCAGAGCAGACACTGCGAGCCGAGCAGGGCCTTCAGGTCGCCGAACAGGGCCGGTGACGCCGTCACGCGCAGTCCGTCGTCCAGGCGCATCACGGTGGCCTTGCCGGTGCGGGTGAGCTTGAGGTGGACCTCGGTCGGACCGGGATGAGTGGCCAGCACATCCTTGAGCCGCTCGACCACGGGCGGGGTGCACCGGGCCAGCGCCATCGACACCACCACCGGCCCGTGCTCGCCGTCGGCGAGATCGGGCAGGCGCAACTCCTGGGCGAACACGGTCGGCACGTCGTCGCGCCGGTTCACCCGCCCCTTGACCACGACCACGAGGTCCTCGGCCAGCACGTGCGAGACGGTCTGGTAGCTCTGGGGGAAGAACAGCACCTCGATCGCGCCGTCGAGGTCCTCGACCGACGCGATGGCCCACGGGTTACCGTTCTTGGTCATCTTGCGCTGCAGCGAACTGATCATGCCCGCGATGGTGACCGGGGAGCCGTCTGCGCGTGAGTCGTCGCCGGTGAGCGCGGAGATCGAGCAGTCTGCCTCCCGGGCCAGGATGTGCTCGAGTCCGAACAACGGATGATCGGAGACGTAGAGCCCGAGCATCTCCCGCTCGCAGGCGAGCAGGGTCTGCTTGTCCCACTCCCCCTCCGGCACGGGCGGAACGACGGACAGGGTCGGCCCATCGGCATCCAGACCACCGAACAGGGAGAACTGACCCACCGCCTCCTGCCGCTTGTCACTGACCAC
This sequence comes from Kineosporiaceae bacterium, assembly GCA_049283855.1. Taxonomy (GTDB): domain Bacteria; phylum Actinomycetota; class Actinomycetes; order Actinomycetales; family Kineosporiaceae; genus JADJPO01. Next base: position 11,856 of record JBAPWU010000031.1, on the reverse strand, counting down.
GGCCTCGACCGCGGTCTCGTGCACAGCGACCAGACCGCGTCGCGGCTGGCCCAGCGAGTCGAAGGCACCGCCCTTGATCAGTGACTCGATGGTGCGCTTGTTGCAGACCACCACCGGCACCTTGCGCAGGAAGTCCTCGAAGGAGGTGTAGGCCCCCCGCTCGGCCCGCGCCGACACGATCGCGTCGACCACGTTGGCACCGACGTTGCGGATCGCGGTCAGGCCGAACCGGATGTCCTCACCGACCGGGGTGAAGTCGGCGGCCGAGGAGTTGACGTCGGGCGGGAGCACCTTGATGCCCATGCGGCGGCACTCGTTGAGGTACAGCGCGGACTTGTCCTTGTCGTCGCGCACGCTGGTCAGCAGCGCAGCCATGTACTCGGCCGGGAAGTTGGCCTTCAGATAGCCGGTCCAGTAGGAGACCAGCCCGTAGCCGGCGGTGTGCGCCTTGTTGAAGGCGTAGTCGGAGAAGGGGACCAGGATGTCCCAGAGGGTCTTGATCGCCGCGTCGGAGTAGCCGTTGGCCTTCATTCCCCCGCTGAAGCCGACATACTCCGCGTCCAGCACCGAGCGCTTCTTCTTGCCCATCGCGCGGCGGAGCAGATCGGCCTTGCCCAGGCTGTACCCGGCCACCTTCTGGGCGATCGCCATCACCTGTTCCTGATAGACGATCAGGCCGTAGGTGGAGTCGAGGATCTCGGCGAGGGAATCGGCCAGCTCCGGGTGGATGGGCGTGTTCGGCTGCTGCCCGTTCTTGCGCAGCGCGTAGTTGGTGTGTGAGTTGGCACCCATCGGGCCCGGCCGATACAGCGCCAGCACGGCGGAGATGTCCTCGAAGTGGTCCGGACGCATCATCCGCAGCAGCGAACGCATCGGCCCGCCGTCGAGCTGGAACACCCCGAGGGTGTCGCCCGCGGCGAGCAGCTCGTAGGTGGCCTTGTCGTCGAGGGTGAGCGAGAGCTCGTCCAGGTCCACCCCGGCCTTGCCGTTGGCGATCACGTTCTTCAGCGCGTCGTCGATCACCGTGAGGTTGCGCAGGCCGAGGAAGTCCATCTTCAGCAGGCCGAGCGTCTCGCAGGTCGGGTAGTCGAACTGCGTGATGATCGCGCCGTCCTGCTCGCGACGCATGATGGGCACGTGGTCGATCAGCGGCTCGCTCGACATGATCACACCGGCGGCATGGACCCCCCACTGCCGCTTGAGACCCTCAAGGCCGCGGGCGGTCTCGACCACCTTCTGCACCTCGGCGTCCGAGGCGTGCAGCTCTCGGAACTCCCCCGCCTCGCCGTACCGGGGGTGGGCCGGGTCGAAGATGCCGGTGAGCGGGATGTCCTTGCCCATCACCGCCTGCGGCATCGCCTTGGTGAGCCGCTCCCCCATCGAGAAGGGGTAGCCCAGCACCCGGGAGGCGTCCTTGAGCGCCTGCTTGGCCTTGATCGTGCCGTAGGTGACGATCTGTGCGACCCGCTCCTCGCCGTACCGCTCGGTGACGTAGCGGATCACCTCACCGCGGCGACGCTCGTCGAAGTCGACGTCGACGTCGGGCATCGAGACGCGTTCGGGGTTGAGGAACCGCTCGAAGATCAGGCCGTGCTGCAGCGGGTCGAGGTCGGTGATGCCGGTGGCGTAGGCGGCCAGCGACCCGGCCGCCGAACCACGGCCGGGGCCGACCCGGATGCCCTGCTCCTTGGCCCAGTTGATGAAGTCGGCCACCACCAGGAAGTAGCCCGGGAAGCCCATCTGGCAGATGACGTCGACCTCGAAGTCGGCCTGCTTGCGCACGTCGTCCGGGATGCCGCGGGCGTAGCGCCGGTGCAGACCGCGTTCGACCTCCTTGACGAACCAGGACTGCTCGCTCTCGCCCTCGGGCACCGGGAAGCGAGGCATCAGGTTGGCGCCCTCGGTGAACGTGACGTTGCACCGCTCGGCGATCTCGAGAGTGGCGTCGCACGCCTGGGGCAGCTCACGCCACAGGTGGCGCATCTCCTCGGGGCTCTTGAGGTAGAAGTCGTCGGCGTCGAACTTGAACCGCTTCGGGTCGGCCAGGTTCGATCCCGACTGCACGCAGAGCAGGACGGCGTGCGCCTGGGCGTCCTCGGCCTTGGTGTAGTGCAGGTCATTGGACGCCACCAGCGGTAGGCCGAGTTCCTTGGCCAGGCGCAACAGGTCCGTCTGGACGACCCGCTCGATGGCGAGGCCGTGGTCCATCAGCTCGCAGTAGAAATTGCCGGCCCCGAAGATGTCACGGAACTCGGCGGCGGCCTCGACGGCCTCGCGGTACTGCCCCAGACGCAACCTGGTCTGGACCTCACCGGAGGGGCAGCCGGTGGTCGCGATCAGCCCCGTGCCGTAGGTCTGCAACAGGTCGCGGTCCATGCGGGGCTTGTAGAAGTGGCCCTCGAGACTGGCCAGCGAGCCCATCCGGAACAGGTTGTGCATGCCCTGAGTGGTCTCGGCCCACATTGTCATGTGGGTATAGGCACCACCACCGGAGACGTCGTCCCGGCTGCCGTCACCCCAGCGCACCCGCGTGCGGTCGAACCGGCTGGTGCCCGGCGTCACGTAGGCCTCGAGCCCGATGATCGGCTTGACCCCGTGCTTGGTGCCCTTCTTCCAGAACTCGTAGGCGCCGAACAGGAAGCCGTGGTCCGTGGTCGCCGCGGCGGGCATGCCCATCCGCTGGGCCTCGACGAACAGGTCGTCGATCTTCGCGGCACCGTCCAGCATCGAGTACTCGGTGTGGTTGTGCAGGTGCACGAAGGAGTCGGTGCTCGACGGGCCCGTCGACATGCGTGTGCACTCCCTCACCCGGGCAGGGGACAGCTCGGCCTCGCGCCGTTGACCCGGGGAAGCCGCGTCCTGCCCGAGCACAGCTGAGGCTCGGGACGGAGCGGATGGCCGACGTGCGGGGCCAAGTCTAAGTCGGCCCACCGACAGCCGGGTGGAGACACGGCAGCGCGCAGGCCCCAGGGCGTGTCGTGAGCCGCCGGGACGGGGCCGGGCACGCCAAGTCACTGATCACGCACTAGCATCGCAGCGAGCCCGCGACGCGGGAGGTGGCGGCATTCTGGAGGTTGACCATGGGACTGTTCGACATGGTCCGCGGCGAGTTCATCGACATCATCGAGTGGCTGGACGACTCGCGCGACACGATCGTGTGGCGGTTCCCCCGGCACGACAACGAGATCAAGATGGGCGCCCAGCTGGTCGTGCGTGAGTCGCAGACCGCGGTGTTCGTCAACGAGGGCCAGATCGCCGACGTCTTCACCCCCGGCACCCACACGCTGGAGACGAAGAACCTGCCGATCCTGACCACGCTCAAGGGGTGGAAGTACGGCTTCGAATCACCGTTCAAGGCCGAGGTGTACTTCATCAACACCCGCCAGTTCACCGATCTCAAGTGGGGCACCCAGAACCCGGTGATCGTGCGCGACCCCGAGTTCGGCATGGTCCGCCTGCGCGCCTTCGGCGCGTACTCGATGCGGGTCGTGGACGGCGGGAAGCTGCTCAAGGAGCTGGCCGGTACCGACCAGCAGTTCCGCACCGAGGAGGTCTCCGACTACCTGCGCCAGATGATCGTCGGCAAGCTGGGCACCGCCCTGGCCACCGCCGGGGTGTCGATGCTCGACCTGTCGGCCCAGCAGCAGGTGATCGGTCAGCGGATCGCCGGGATCCTGTCCGAGGACCTGGCCAATGTCGGGATCATCATCCCCACGTTCATCATCGAGAACATCTCGGTGCCGCCGGAGGTCGAGGCCGCCCTCGACAAGCGCACCCAGATGGGGGTGGTCGGGGACCTGGACCAATACACCAGGTTCCAGACCGCCGAGGCCATCGAGGACGCCGCCAGGAACCCGGGCGGCAGCGGTGCCGAGGGCATCGGGATGGGCGTCGGGATCGCCGTCGGCCAGCGGATGGCCGAACAGTTGCGCGGCGCCCCAGCCCCAGCCCCAGCCCCAGCCCCTGCTGCGGCGCCGGCACCGGCGGCGGCAGCTCCCCCGCCGATCCCCGTGACCCAGTGGTTCCTCGGGGTGAACGGTGAGCAGCACGGCCCGTTCGAGGGCCCGCAACTGCCCGAGAAGGTGACCTCGGGAATGCTCACCCCCGACACCCTGGTCTGGACCGCGGGGATGGAGCAGTGGCAGCCCGCGCGCGAGATCGCCGCGTTGGCGCCCGTCCTGTCGATCGCCCCGCCACCTCTGCCGGCCGCACCGGCACCGGCACCGGCACCGGAGGTCGTCGCGGACGACCCGCTGGCGCCGCACCAGGAACCACCGCTCTGATCCCGGAAGGACGAGGGTGAACGACGGCGAAACGGCGCCCGCCGGCGTGCGGACGTTCCCGTGCGTCAACTGTGGTGCCCGGCTGGAGTACTCGGCCGGGGCGGGCGCGCTGAAGTGTCCCTACTGCGGCGTCGAGCAGGACGTCGTGCGGGTGGACGACGTCATCGACGAGCACGACTACATCACCTGGCAGTCCTCACCGATCAAGCCCACCGGGCGCCTGGGGACCCACCTGCTCACCTGTCCCAAGTGCGCGGCACAACTGGAGACCGAGGACCTGTCGACCAGTTGCCAGTTCTGCGGCACCCCGATCGTGGCCGATGTGAACCCGAGCGAGCAGATCGTGCCCGAGGGGCTGGTTCCGTTCACGGTCGACCGCAACGGCGCCCAGGACGCCGTCCGCGCGTGGGTGGGCTCGCGGATGTTCGCGCCCAACCGATTGAAGAAGGTGAGCGCCACCGAGACGCTCAAGGGCACCTACCTGCCGCACTGGACCTTCGACGCCTCGACCCAGACCCACTACTCGGGACTGCGCGGGGAGCACTACTTCGAGACCGAGCACTACACCGTCATGGTCGACGGCCGACCCCAGACCCAGACCCGGACCGTGATGAAGACCCGGTGGTGGCCGGCCTCGGGCAGCGTCGCCCGTGCCTTCGACGACGTGGTGGTGGTGGCGACCACCCAACTCGCCCCGGAGCAGATCGCCGCGCTGGCCCCCTGGGCGTTGACGAACGCAGCGCCCTACCAGCCGGAGTTCCTCTCCGGGTACCAGACCCTGCGCTACGACGTGCAGCCGGACCAGGGCCTCGAGGCCGCCAAGCAGCAGATGCGCACGGTGATCCTCGACGACTGCCGGTCCGACATCGGCGGCGACGAGCAGCAGGTGCACTCGATGGACACCCGCTACGGCGACCTGATGTTCAAACTGATGCTGCTGCCGGTCTGGGTCGCGGCCTACCTGTACGGCGGGAAGTCCTTCCAGGTGTTCGTGAACGCCTACACGGGCCAGGTGATCGGTGATCGTCCGTACAGCATCCCGAAGATCGTCGCGGCGGTGGTGGCAGGGCTGATCGTGGTGGCCGTGCTGGTCTACCTGTTCAGCCAGCAGCAGGGCAGCGGGACGACCTCCGGCGCACCACCGGGCTTCTAGACCCTCAGCCGGCGCCGAGCCCCTCCAGCGCCTGCGCCAGGTCGCGGGGGTAGTCGCTGGTGAACTGCACCGGCTCACCACTGCCCGGGTGGTCGAACCCCAGCCGGACGGCGTGCAACCACTGCCGCTGCAGGCCCAGCCTGCGGGCCAGCGCCGGGTCGGCGCCGTAGGTGAGATCCCCGACACAGGGGTGACGCAGCGCCGAGAAGTGCACCCGGATCTGATGGGTCCGACCGGTCTCCAGGTGCACCTCGGTCAGCGAGGCCGCCGGGAACGCCTCGATCACGGCGTAGTGGGTGACGCTCGGCCTGCCGCCGGAGACCACCGCCCAGCGGTGGTCCTGCGTGGGGTGCCGCCCGATCGGGGCGTCGATGGTGCCGGTCAACGGGTCGGGATGCCCCTGGACCACCGCGTGGTAGACCTTCTCGACGGTCCGCTCCCGGAAGGCCTGCTTGAGCCGGGAGTACGCCACCTCGCTCTTGGCCACCACCATGAGTCCGCTGGTGCCCACGTCGAGCCGGTGCACGACACCCTGGCGCTCCGCGGCACCCGAGGTGGCGATCCGGTACCCGGCCGCGGCCAGCGCGCCGACCACGGTCGGACCCGACCAGCCGGGGCTGGGGTGGGCGGCCACCCCGACCGGCTTGTCCACCACCACGATGTCGTCGTCGTCGTGCACGATCAGCAGACCGTCGACCGGCTCGGCGACCACCGCCACCGCCGGACGGGGATCGGGCAGGTCAACCTCGAGCCAGGCCTGGCCGATCAGGCGATCCGACTTGGCTGCCACCCGGCCGTCCAGCACGATCGCACCCGCCGTGGCCAGGTCCGCGGCGACCGTGCGCGAGACACCGAGCAGTCGGGCCAGCCCGGCGTCCACCCGCTCCCCGGCGAGCCCGTCAGGGACCGGCAGTGCCCGCCGCTCAACCATGTCGCCCCTCCAACGGGACCTCACGGAAGGCCAGCAGGGCGATCAGACAGGCCGCCGTCACGATGGCTGAGTCCGCCACGTTGAACACCTGGAACAGGGTGAACGGGAACTGCCTGAACTCGATGAAGTCGACGACATGGCCTCTGGCGAAACCCGGTTCGCGCCACAGCCGGTCACTGAGGTTGCCCAGGGCGCCGCCCAGGAGCAGGCCCAGGGCCAGTGCCCAGGCCCGGCTGCCGATCCGCCGCGACGTCCGGATGATCACAATGACCACGGCGGTCGCGATCAGGGTGAACAGCCAGGTGGTGCCGGTGCTCAGGGAGAAGGCGGCGCCCGGATTGCGCACCAGGCGCAGTTGCAGCCACCCGTCGATCACCCATACCGGTATGTTCTCGGTGAGCCGGGCGACGATCATGGCCTTGCTCGCCTGGTCGAGCGCCAGCACGCTCGAGGCCACCACGGCAAGCAGGAGCAGCAGGGACGTGCGGGCCGGGCGCGTGACGGCGGGCACCTCGGGACGGGGATCCATGATGGGACCAGCCTGCCATGCCCCAGGGTGGTCCAGGGCCGCTAGCGCCGCTCCTGCAGATGCTTGCAGGCCACACAGAGGGTGGCCCGGGGGAAGGCCTGCAGCCGCAGCTTGCCCACCGGGTGTCCACACGACTCGCAGACCCCGTAGCTGCCGTCGGCGATCCGGTCAAGGGCGTGCCGCGTCTGGAACAACGCCTGGCGCGTGTTCGCCAGCAGGGTCATGCCCTGCTCGCGCTCGAAGGCCTTGGACCCGGAGTCGGCCTGGTCGTCGCCGGCGCCGTCGCCGCTGTCGCGCAACACGTCGGCGATGGTGGCCTCGATCGTGCCGAGCTCGGCCTCCAGCCGGCTCAACTCGGTCTCGAGCTCGGTGCGTACGTCGGCCAACTCGGCGGTCGTCCAGGGGGACTCGTCCTCACGGACGGCCAGGCTGGACGCGGCGGCCTTCGTGGCCGGACCTTTCGCCGGGGCCTTCGTGGTAGTGGAGGCCCTGGCAGCGGGGGCCTTGGCAGCAGGGGCCCTGGTGGCGGGTGCCTTCGTCGCCGGGACCGCCTTGGCTGCCGGACTCTTCTTCGCCGACGCACCCTTGACCGGCACCGTCTTGGCGGGAGCGGCCTTGGCGGGAGCGGCCTTGGCGGGAGCGGGCTTGGCGGGAGAGGGCTTGGCGGGAGCCTTCTTCGTCGGCACCGTCGCGGCCGGAGTCTTCTTGACCGTCGGCGTGGCGGGCGCGGCCGTGGCCGGAGCAGCCGTGGAACCGGCCTTCTTCGCCCTCTTCGCGGTCGAGGGCGCCGCCTTGGCGGCCTTCTTGCCCGTCGAGGCGACGGAGGCACGCACCGCCGAGACAGCTCGGCGGGCCGCGCCGGCCAGCGTGCTGCGCTCTGCCATCGGATCCTCCTCGACCCGCACAGCGGGTATCGACGGTCACGGAAGAATAGGCGCGAATGACTCTGTCCTCAATGCACCACGCCAGGTGAGGAGAGTCTCTCGATCATCCCGGTCCCGGCGGCCGGCGCCTCGAGGACGATCAGCCGCCGCGGAGCAGGGCCTGCAGCCGGGTGGTGAGCTCACGCTCGTCACCGCTGATCTCCACGATCTTCGTCCGGCTCCGGGGGCCCGAGACCAGGGCAACGGCACGGGCGCGGACGCCGAACGCGTCGGCGAGCGCGCCGAGCGCCGACTCGGTGGCCCGACCGTCCACCGCCCGAGCGGTCACCGCGACCCGCAGCGCGCCGTCCAGTTCACCGCCGACCTGCGCCCTGGAGGCGCCGGGCCGTACCCGGAGGGTCACCCGCACGGCCCACCTCCGACCTCGACGGCCGTACCCTGCCGACGCACGCAGGACGGCGATGAGGTGACCTCGCTCTCCCGCTCGAGGTCACCCATCGCCGTCCGGCGTCGTCGCTGCCTGACTCTGGACTAGCTCCGGTCGCCGAACGGGAAGCTCTGCGCCGGCTCCGGGGTGGGTTCGCTGGTGTAGGTGCCCCGGCTCGGCAGCGGCCCGTTGTAGGTGGGTGCTCCGCCGTTGCCGACCGCCGGCAGGGTGGCGGCCTGCGGGCCACGGTTGGGCACGACGGCCGCCTTGGCCTCCAGCTCGCGCAGCTGCCCCTCCAGGTAGGACTTGAGGCGGCTGCGGTACTCACGCTCGAAGGCGCGCAGCTCATCGATCTTGCGCTCCAGCAGCGACCGTTCCTGCTCCAGCGAGCCGAGGGTCTGACGCTGCTTCTCCTCGGCCTCACGGACGAGACGCTGGGCGTGCTCACGGGCCTCGTTCACGATCCGGTCGCGCTGCTGCTCGCCGTTGCGCACGTACTCGTCGTGCAGCTTCTGGGCCAGGGCCAGCATGCCGGCGGCAGCCTCGGGACCCTGCCCCTGGGCAGCGGCCTCCAGCTGGGCGACGGGCCGCATCGGCTCCTGGACCATCACCGGCTGGGGCACCGGCATCGGTGCGGGGGCCGGTGGCGGGGGCATCACGGCCGCAGCGATCGTGGCGGGCGCCTCGGGCTCCGGCATGCTCTCGCGGGCCACCGAGGCCCGGGACAGCTCACTGACCCGACGCTCGCACGAGCCGAGCTTGTTGCGGAGGTCTTCGTTCTCCTCGGTGAGGCGGCGAAGCTCGTTCACCACTTCATCCAGGAAGTCGTCGACCTCGTCCTGGTCGTAGCCCTCTCGAAACTTGGTCGCTTGGAAGCGCTTGTTGACAACGTCCTCGGGAGTCAGAGCCATGTGGTCACCTCGCGGGAGAGACTCGGGCGGTGCGGCATCGCCGTGTCACCGTATCGGATGGCACCGGCAGAGAACGAACTCCGTGGCCAGCCGCAGCTAGATGACACACGGTGCGTGGACGAGCGCAGATCGTACATCTCCTGTCACCCGGGCAACACGTTCATCAGAACGAGCACCAGAACGAACAGCACGGTGAAGGCCAGGTCCACCTGGACCGAGCCTAGCCGCAGTGGCGGGATGACGCGGCGCAGGGCCTTCAGGGGCGGGTCGGTGACGGTGTAGATGCCCTCCGCCCCCACGAGGACCGGCCCGGTCGGCCGCCAGTCACGGGCGAAGACCTGGATCCAGTCCAGGACCATCCGGCCGATCAGGGCGAGAAGGAACAGGAAGACGGCCAGCCTGGGCAGACCGATGATCAAGTCCACAGGGGATCCGTTCGGACGGGGTGAGGGGACGGTCACATCTTGCGTGATCGTCCGCCGGAGCGCGAATCAGCGCTGGTCGAAGCCGTTCAGCTCTGGTTGAAGAAGGTGCGCTCGGGCACCTTCACCTTCTCGGCCGGGGCCACCTCGACGTTGGCCGGCGACAGCAGGAACACCTTGCTGGTCACCCGCTCGATCGCACCGTGCAGCCCGAACACCAGGCCGGCGGCGAAGTCGACCAGACGCTTGGCGTCGGCGTCGTCCATGTCGCCGAGATTCATGATCACCGGAGTGCCGGCCCGGAAGGCCTCGCCGATGGTCTTGGCCTCGTTGTAGGTGCGGGGGTGGATGGTGGAGATCCGGTGCAGGTCCTGCTTGGCCGGCAGGGTCGAGACGACCCGACCCCGCGAGATCGGTGTCACGGCGGCACGACGGTCCTCGAGGTGATCGACCTCACGTCGCGAATCGCGTCGATCGGCGCTGTCGGGGCGAGCCGGCTCCGGCTCGACCTCGTCCTCGTGGTCCTCCGGGAAGTCGTCGTCGACGTCGAAACCGTCGTAGCGCTCCTCGTCCTCGGCCAAGCCGAGGTAGACCATGGTCTTGCGCAATGCGCCGCCCATCGCTACTCCCTGCATCTAACTTGACGTCCCCGTCACCGCGGTGCACCACCGTGGCCACCCTGAGTTGCGACGTTACCCGAGCGGCGGGCGTGGGCCGAGGACCGCGGTACCGACACGCAGGTGTGTCGCACCGGCCCCGATGGCCGCCTCCAGGTCGGTGCTCATGCCGGCCGACACGATGTCCGCCCCGGGATGCGCGACCTGCAGCCGGGTGCTCAGGGCAGGCAGGAGCGCGAAGGCGGCCACCGGATCGGCCCCGAGCGGAGCGACCGCCATCAGACCGCGCAGGTCCAGGTGATCGGCCTGCTCGATCGCGTCGGCCAGGTGGGCCAGGTCGTGGACGGCGACCCCGCCGCGCTCGGGGTCGCCGTCCAGGCTGACCTGGATCAGGACCCCCACGCGACGGCCGGCCTCGCCCGCCCCGCGGGACAGCGGCGGGACCAGGGCCAGCCGGTCGACCGAGTGCACCAGGTCGGCGTACGCAGCGACGTGGCGTGCCTTGTTCGACTGCAGGCGCCCGATGAAGTGCCAGGTCAGTTCCTTGCCCACGGTCGTCCCGAGCTCGGCGTACTTGGCCGCCGCCTCCTGGTCCCGGCTCTCCCCCACGTCGCGCACGCCGAGCCCGGCCAGCGCGGCGATGTCCGAGGCCGGGTACGTCTTCGTCACCACCACCAGGGTCACCCCCGCCCGGTCGCGCCCCGACTCCTGGCAGGCACGGGAGATCCGTTGCTGGACGCGGGCGAGCGAGGCGCGCAACTGCTCCCGGCGAGCGTGGTCGGTCATGGCAGGAGTCGTACCACGCCGGCGAACCGCCCGGTGGGCGAGCCGCGCCGGTAGGAGTAGGACGCCGGATCCTCGATCGTGCAGCCGCCGACGACCTGCACCGAGGCGACTCCCGCCGCCCGGAGCCTCTCCCGGCAGCCGGCACGCAGGTCGAGCGAGGGAGTGCCCCACGACGTGCGGGCCGGCAGTGACCCGATCTGCGCACCGGCCTCGGCCCGCATCGACTGGGGCACCTCGTAGCAGCAGGGCCCCGCGGCGGGGCCGAGCGCGACCTGCACGAGGTCGATCCGCGCACCGGCGTGCTTCATCTCTGCGAGCACCGCCTCGAGGACTCCTGCGAGCAGCCCGACCCGGCCGGCGTGCGCGACCCCGACCACCCCCGCCCGGGGTTCGGCCAGGAGCACGGGGACGCAGTCGGCCACCAGGACCCCCAGCGCCCGGCCGGGGTCCACCGAGACCAACGCGTCGCAGCCGCCGTCCAGCCCGATGTCCTCGCGCCGGGGATCGAGCGGCGTCTGGTCCGTGGAGTCGACCCGCAGCACGCGGACTCCGTGCACCTGACGGCCGAAGACCACCGGCGCGCCAGCCCAGGCGGCGAGCTCGCCACGGTTGGCGGCCACCGCCTCCGGGTCGTCACCGACGTGCAGGGCCAGGTCGAGCCCGTCGTAGGGCGATGCGGACACCCCGCCGGCGCGACGGGTGAACCCGGCCCGGACCCGCCGGCCGAGGTCGACCTCGAGCAGGTGCACCCCGGCGCGTGCCCTACTTGAGGAAGTCGGGCACGTCGAGGTCGTCGTCCAGCACGGTCGGGCGGGCCGGGGTCCGCACCGGGCGCTCGACCCGCTCGGCAGACAAGTCGACCGACCGGGGGCTCTCGGCCGGGGCGGCCGGGGCGGACTGAGCAGCCTGGGAG
>JBAPWU010000030.1:0-2191 GCA_049283855.1 Kineosporiaceae bacterium | reverse complement strand
CCGGCGCTGGCCGACCGCCGGGTGCTGCTGATCGGGGCCGGGAACGTGGGCGAGGCGATCGCGACCCGGTTGGCGCCGTTCGAGGTGTCGCTGACCCGGGTGGGGAGCCGGGCGCGGGACGACGTGCGGGGGCGCATCCACGGGGTCGACGAGCTGGCCACGCTGCTGCCGGTGCACGACGTGGTCGTGCTGGCCTGCCCGCTGACCGAGGATACCCGGGGTCTGGTGGATGCGGCGTTCCTGGCCGCGATGCCGGACGGCGCGCTGCTGGTCAACGTCTCCCGCGGGCCGGTGGTGGTGACCGACGCCCTGGTCGCCGCGCTGGCCACCGGCCGGCTGCACGCGGCGCTCGACGTCACCGACCCGGAGCCGCTGCCGCCCGACCATCCGCTGTGGCGCTCGCCGAACACCCTGATCAGCCCGCACGTGGGCGGAGACACCACGGCCTTCCCACCCCGGGCGAGGGCCCTGCTGCGCGACCAACTGGAGCGCTTCGCCTCCGGCCGCCCCCTGCGCAACATCGTCGCCGGCCCCCCGCGCTGACGGGGGCGCCCGCCACCCGCGCCCGTGATCATCGGGAGATCGCACATTTCCCCCACCAGGTGAGGGAGAACGCCGAGTCCGAGGTTTGTGCGGCGGAAGTGGTGCTACTAGGCCACTTTCCACCGCACACAATCACCGGAGGAGCCGGCGGCGGTGAACGTGAGGGAGAGAGTGGTCGCCTCGACGTGTGGGTGGTGCAGCCGGGGTCTGGGCGTGCCCTCCGCCCTTGGCAGAGGATGGCGCGGGTCAGCGGGGTGGCGGGCTATCGGGGCAGGAGGAGGAGGCCGTAGGCGACGGCCCAGCGGTGGCCGAGGCGGCTGGCCACGTCGGCGCGGCCGAGAACGGCTCCGGGGACGACGCCGCTCAGGATCTGGATCACCTCGTCGTCGCCGGCGGGGCCGCCGACCAGCAGGCAGTCCTGTCGCTCGAGGCTGCCGGACGCCGGGGCCGTGCTCAGCGAGGCGGCGGCCCGGCGCAGGTTGTCGGCGAAGACCGCGCGCTTGAGGCCGAGCCGCAGCGAGCGCCATTGCGACACCGTCACCGTGGTGCTGAACGGCAGCTCGCCACCCGGCCCCGGGGCGGTGAGCCAGCCGACGACGCCCGGCGGGGCGGGACGGTCCCGGAAGTGCCGGGTCCCGGTCTCGTCGCTGACCTGGGACGGCGCGTCGACCCGTACCGCCGGGCCGCGCTTGACCCACTCGGCGGCCCCGGTCGAGATGCCCAGCACGTGCGCCACCGAGGCGGTGAGCAGCTCGCCCGACCCGGCAGCCGTGACGGTGTCCCCGGACGCGGCGGCCAGGTCGAGGGTGCCCCCGCCGAGGTCGATCACCAGGGCACCCGGACGGGCGCCCGGCGTGCTCAACGCACCCGCGCGGGCCGCGCCGACCTCAGTGCCGATCACCTCGACCCGGCGCCGACCGCCGGCGACGAGTGTCTCCGGCCAGACCGCGGCGGCTCCGGTTTCGCCGAGGGCCGAGACGCTGAGGTGGCGCCGGTGCACCGCGCCGGCGCGTAGGTCGACCACGGCCGGGGCGGCGTCCAGGTCGACCAGCCAGATATCGCGTGTCGCCTGCAGGGCTGCCGGAGGCAGCAGCAGCGCGGCGACCTGCCCGACCGGGCGGCCGGCCAGCGCCGGCCCAGCCTGATCCAGCGCCAGCACAGTGCCGTCGGCGAACCGCACGGACGGCGCCGCCCCCCGTTCTGGCGTGGGCGCCGCCCCCGTGGGGAGCAGCCCGATCACCGCGGCGGCGACTCCACCCACCCCCTGCGCCGCCGCAGCCGCATGGTCGTGTTCGTCCGGGCCCAGCCCGAGGTCGTGCACCAACCGGATCGGGTCTGCGATCATCCGTACGAAGGCGCCAGGCGCGGCCACCTCGACCGCCACTCGCGTACAGGTCAGCACGGCGGCGGCGTCCACGCCGTCCACGATCGGCAGCGCAACCGGGCTGCGGGCGGCGACCAGCCGGGCCTCGTCGCCGGCCAGCACGATCGCGCCGACCGCGCACCCCGCCTGCAGCCACCGCTCCACCTGGGCCGCGGTACGCCGGAACCCCAGCGGGTCGGCGGCGACCAGCACCACTGGTTCACCGTTCCCCGCGAACCCCCTCGGGTCGGCCTCGACCGGCACCGGCCGTCCGACCGCGTGGCC
>JBAPWU010000029.1:0-4999 GCA_049283855.1 Kineosporiaceae bacterium | reverse complement strand
GCCCGGGCCTGGCGGCGCTATGCGCGCCAGAGCGCGATGGCGCGGTGGACGGCGCGGCTGGTGGTGCTGGGCGCGGCCCGGGCGCAGCTGGACGCCGAGCGGGTGATGCTGGACAACCAGCGACTGTCCCAGCGGGCCTACGTGGACGAGCTCACCGGTCTGGCGAACCGGCACGCCTACGCCCGGCACCTGGCCCGGCTGCGGCAGGCCGGGACCGAGGACGAGCTCGCGGTGATGATGGTCGATGTCGACCACTTCAAGTCCGTGAACGACACGTTCGGCCACCCGATCGGCGACGAGGTGCTGCGCCAGCTCGGCACGATGCTGATCGAGGCCACCCGCGCCTCGGACCTGGCGGTGCGCCACGGTGGGGACGAGTTCCTGGTGCTGCTGCTCAGTCGCGCCCGTCTCGACGTGGCCCAACGCGGCGAGCAACTGGTCGAGGCGGTGACCGCCTACCCGTGGCACGAGCTCGCCTCGGGGCTGACCGTCACCGTGAGCGTCGGGGTGGCCGTCGGGGCGGCGGCCGAGGTCGACCAGCTGGTGGCCCAGGCCGACCGCCGTCTCTACCAGGCCAAGACCACCGGTCGTGGACGGCTCGCCCAGCACCCGGGCTGAACAAAAGCACTGCTCAACCCGCCGCCCCGCGCAGTGCCTCGATCGTCCTGGTGATCCGTCCCGCGCGGGTCTCCGGCTTCTTGGCGGCCAGGATCGGCTCCACGTGGGCGCGCTGATGGCTGTAGGACAGCCCGTCCCAGGCGGCGCGTGCCACGGGGTCGCCGGCCAGCGCCTCGGCCAGGTCGCCGGGCACCTCGACCGCGCGGGGCGCGGTGTCCAGCTCGACATCCACGTCGTAGGCGTTGCCGGGAGAGACGCCTGCAGCAGAACGGTTCTCGGTACTCATGCCGAGGAGGAACCGGCCACCCATGAACACGATGCTCGACCGGTAGGTGGTCTCGCCCACCCGTACCGTCACCTTCGGCCGGCGCCCTCCGCCGAGGGCCTCGACCACCTCCTCGGGCACCCCGAATCCCGCCTTGTTCCCGCCGTGGCTCTCGAGCTCTGCCGTGAATCGCATCGGCACATCATGCCGCCACCCCCGGCGCCCAGTCCTCGAGGTGCGCGGCGCCATGGACCTGATCAGACCTGACCCACCCTCAGGGCGTCGAGGACGAAGGCCATCACCTCGGCCTCGTAGTCCATCGCGGCGAACCGGCCCGAGGGGCCCGAATGTGCGCCCGGTCCGGTCTCGGCCCGGAACAGCGGCACCGCGCCGTCGGCCTGCACGGCCTGCACGGCCTGCACGGCCCGCAGGGCGGCCACCCACTTGGCCGGCTCGTGCACCAGCACCCGCGGGTCGTGCAGCGCCCCGGTCACCAGCAGGGGCGGCCAGGGTGGAACAGGCAGGTTCTCGTACGGGGTGTAGGCGCGCATCGCGGCGTAGTCGTCGGGGTCGCGGGGGTCGCCCCACTCCTCCCACTCGTTCACCGTGAGCGGCAGGTCGGCGTCCAGCATCGAGTTGACGCAGTCCACGAACGGCACCTCGGCCACCACCGCCGCCCACCGGTCGGGGCGCATCGCCAGGACGGCGCCCTGCAGCAGGCCGCCGGCCGACAGCCCGCGGGTGGCCAGCCGGTCCGGAGCGACCCAGCCCCGGGCGACCAGGCCGTCGGCGACGTCGATGTGGTCGGTGAACGTGGTGGCCTTGGCCCGGAGCCGGCCCTGCTGCCACCAGCTGCGCCCGCCCTCGCCGCCGCCGCGCACATGAGCGACGGCATAGACCAGGCCCTGGTCGAGCCAGACCGGCAGCGCTTCGGCGAACTCCGGCCACTCGCAGCACTCGTAGGCCCCGTACCCGTAGAGCAGGCCGGGCGCGGTGCCGTCGTGCACGCCGTCCCGCGCGGTGCTGGCGGCGTAGGCGAGGGTCACCGGGATCGGGGTGCCGTCGCGGGCCGGCAGCGCGATCCGCTCGGTCAGGTAGCGGGACGCATCGTGCCCGGGCGCCTCCGCGCGATGCACCTCGTGCCAGGTGCCACCGTCGAAGGGCACCCGCGCCCACACCGAGGGGTCGATCAGCGAGGTGGTCTCGACCACCACGCCCGGCGCGTCGTAGTCGTGGTTGGGCCCCAGCCGGATCGTGGCCGCGGGCGAACCCGCCCGCAGCTGCCCGCTCCCACCCAGCAGCCCGAGCACCGGCTGTGCCTCGGCCCGCCAGCTCAGCACCACGCCGCCGGCGAAGGCCGCGCAGCCCTCCAGCCGCTGCCCGGGACGGCCGGCGATCAGCTCGGTCCATTCCGACTCGCTTGCCGCGCAAGGGCTTTCGAGCAGGCGGAACTCGTCGGCACCGTCGTTGCTGACCAGGAGCCAACGGTCCACCGCCGCCGTCCGATGGTGCTCGACCACGTCCTCGACACCCGCACGGCGTGGGCGCAGCGGCCGCACCGAGGCACCGGGGTCGTGGGCGTCGAGGATCAGTTCCTGGCGGGTGGTGCGGCTCATGGCGCTGATCACGACGTAGTCGCCGCTGCGGGTGCGGCGCGGCTCGATCTCGAACCGTCGGTCGGGCTCGGCATGAACCAGCACGTCGGCCTCGACGGGAGTGCCCAGCCGGTGCCGCCACACCTGGTGGGGCCGGTAGGCCTCGTCGTGCACGGTGTAGTAGAACGCCGCCGAGTCCGCCGTCCAGGCGCCGCCGTAATAGGTGCGCGGCAACCGGTCGGGCAGGTCCGCCCCGGTGCCGAGGTCACGGAAGCGCAACTCGTAGACCTCGTCGCCGGTCAGGTCGATCGAGTACGCCAGCAGCCGGCCGTCGTCGCTGACCTCGATCAGACCGAGCTCGGCATAGGCCGCATCCCCCGCCTCGGCCGTGACGTCGAGCAGCACCTGCTCCTCGCCGTCTGCCGCGGTCGCGAGCCGGCGGAGCAGGCGCGGGTACTCGGCGCCGTCCGGGTGGTCCAGCTGGTAGCGGTACCCGCCGAACCACCACGGGCAGGACGTCGACACCCGCGGCAGCCGGGCCCGCAGCGTCGCGGCCAGCTGGGCCTGACGGCCGGCCAGGTGCGCGGTCGACTGCTCGTAGTAGGCGCGCTCGGCCTCCAGGTAGGCAGGTAGCCGCGGGTCGTCGTGGTCGCTCATCCAGGCGTAGGGGTCCACGACGCGGTCGCCGTGCACCTCGCGGACCCGGTCCTCACGCGCGGCGACGGGCGGAGGTCCCTGGGTGTGGTTCACGTCCGAAGGCTAGCCAGCGGAGAGCGGGTGGGGCCATGATGCGCTGCCATGGGTCCTCGCCGTCGCAGGCTCGGAGCACAGACCACCGCAGTACTGCTCGCCGCCGCCCTGTCCCTCGCCGGCGCACTCGCGACGCCCGCGCGGGCGGCCACCACCGAGGACCGGGTGCTCACGGTCGGCATCGCCAACGACGTCGACTCGCTCAACCCCTTCGTCGGGCTGCTGGTCGAGTCGTACGAGCTGTGGGCCCTGATGTACGACACCCTCACCGAGTACTCGGCGAAGGACTACTCCGCCGAACCGGGCCTGGCCGAGTCGTGGACGACCTCGGCCGACGGTAAGACCTGGACCTACCGGATCCGCTCCGGCGTCACCTGGTCGGACGGCGTGCCGCTGACCGCCAAGGACGCCGCGTACACCTTCACCCGGATCATCAAGGGCGAGGCCGAGAAGACCAACTACGGCAACTACGTGGCGAACATCGTCACCGCCGAGGCGCCGGACGCCACCACGCTGGTGCTGACCACCAAGGTGCCGACCCCGCAGATGCTGCACCTGGCCGTGCCGATCCTGCCCGAGCACATCTGGTCGAAGGTCTCCGGCAAGGGGGTGTCCACCTTCAGCAACGACCCCTCGGGGGCCATCAAACCGGTCGGCTCGGGGCCGTTCGTGCTCACCGCGCGCACGGTCGGCCAGTCCATCCGGCTCGTGGCCAACAAGAACTACTGGGCCGGCGCGCCGCACATCGACGGGGTCGAGTTCCGCCCGTTCGCCAGCCCCGAGGGCCTCGCCCAGGCCCTGCGCAAGGGTGAGATCGACTTCGCCGACAGCCTGGAGGCGAACATCTTCGAGGCGTTGAAGGGCCAGAGCGGCATCACCGCGGTGTCGGCCCGCTCCGGGTCCTTCAACGAGATCGCCTTCAACCTCGGGGCGGCGCTCGCCGACGGCACCCCGATCGGCACCGGCCACCCGGCGCTGAAGGACAAGCAGGTGCGCCTCGCCATCGCCCACGCCGTCGACCTGGACACCCTGGTCAAGCGGGCGGTCGGGGGGCACGGCAGCCCCGGCAGCGGGGTGATCCCGCCGCTGTACGCCTCCCTGCACTACGACCCGGGTGAGGGCCGCTACGCCTTCGACCTCGCCAAGGCCAACCAGATCCTGGACGCCGCGGGCTACCGACGCGGCTCGGACGGCATCCGCCGGACGCCGGACGGCGCGAAGCCCCTGGCGTTCCGATTCTTCGCCCGCAGCGAGTCCAAGCCGTCGCAGACCTCGGCCCAGTTCGTCTCCGAGTGGCTGGCCCAGCTCGGCATGAAGATCACGGTCAAGACCATCTCCGAGGACCAGCTGAGCGAGGCCGTCGCCACCGGCGACTTCGACCTGTTCGAGTGGGGCTGGGGCGTCGAGCCCGACCCCGACTACCAGTTGTCGACCTTCACCTGCGCCCAGCGCTCCTCCAAGGAGGGTGGCTCGATCCTGGCCGGGCTGTCGGACAGCTTCTACTGCAACCCTGCCTACGACGAGCTCTACGCACTGCAGAAGACCCAGGTCGACCCGGCCCAGCGGGCCGAGACCGTCAAGGCCGCCCAGAAGCTGATCTACGACGACGTCGGCTACCTGGTCGAGTACTACTACGACGCCCTGCAGGCCTACCGCAGCGACAAGTTCACCGGCTTCGTGCCCCAGCCGGCCCCGGACGGCATGCTGCTGTTCCAGCAGGGCGCGCACTCCTATCGCGCGGTGATGACCGTTGCCGACGCGGCCAAGGCAG
>JBAPWU010000028.1:0-4303 GCA_049283855.1 Kineosporiaceae bacterium | reverse complement strand
GCCCAGCCGCGCCGGCCCACCGACCACGGTGGGGCGATGGTCACTGCTCCCGGCGCGCGAGGCCGACCCCACCGTGCGCGCCCATGCCCAGGCCGAGGTCCTGCTCGAACGGCACGGAGTACTGACCCGGGGGGCAGTGGCCGCCGAGGGAGTCACGGGCGGTTTCGCCGCCACCTATCGCGTGTTGGCGGCGTTCGAGGACGCCGGCCGGGTACGTCGCGGCTACTTCGTCGAGGGCCTGGGCGCCGCGCAGTTCGCGACCACCGGCGCGGTGGACCGGTTGCGTTCCGGTGCTCGCCCCGTCGGCGAGAGCGGAGCCGTGAGCACCGTGGTCCTCGCGGCAGCCGACCCGGCGAATCCGTACGGGGCGGCGTTGGCCTGGCCCGCCCGTCCCGAGGACGACGCCGCGATGGGCAGGACCGGGCACAAGCCCGGGCGCAAGGCCGGCGCCCTGGTGGTGCTCGTCGACGGTGACCTGGTGCTCTACGTCGAGCGTGGCGGCCGGTCGATGCTGTCCTGGTCAGTCGAGCCGCGGACCCTCCAGCCGGCGGCCGACGCGCTGGCGCTGGCCGTGCGGGAAGGGGCGCTGGGCAGGCTGACGGTGGAGCGGACCGACGGCGAGGGCGTGTTGCGCAGCGGGCTGCCGCTGACCCGGGCCCTGGCCGAGGCCGGGTTCCACGCCACCCCCAAGGGCCTGCGGATCCGCGCCTGATGGGGCGCTGAGGGGTGCCCGAGGGCGACGTGGTCTGGCGCACGGCGCAGCGACTGCACGCGGCTCTGGCGGGTCGCCTGGTCACGACCTGCGACCTGCGCTGGCCCTCGCTGGCCACGGTGGACCTGACCGGCCGACCGGTGGTGGAGGTGGTCAGCGCCGGCAAGCACCTCCTGTGCCGGCTCGGCCCCGCCCCGGACCGGCCCGAGCCCCTGACTCTGCACAGTCACCTGCGCATGGACGGCTCCTGGTACGTGCACCGCACCGGTGAACCCTTCGGCGCCCGCAGCGAGCACGGCATCCGCGCGATCCTGGGCACGACGGCATGGACGGCCGTGGGGCACCGCCTGGGCATGCTCGACCTGGTGCCCACCGCGCGGGAGGCCAGCCTGGTCGGCCATCTCGGGCCCGATCTTCTCGGCCCGGGCTGGGACGGCGCGGAGGCGGCCCGACGGATCGGCGCCGACCCGGCGCGCCCGATCGGTGAGGCCCTGCTCGACCAGCGGGTCCTGGCCGGCGTCGGCACGTTCTACCTGAGCGAGGCCCTGTTCCTGCACGGGATCACGCCGTGGACCCCGGTGGAGACCCTGTCCGGCGCGGGCCACCGGGGCAACGTGGACGAGCTGGTGGACCTGCTGCACCGGCTCCTGCGCGCGAACCGGGATCGCGCCGTCCAGATCACGACCGGCGACGGCCGACCGGGTCGGACCAACTACGTCCACGGCCGATCCGGCCGGCCCTGTTTGCGCTGTACGAGCACGGTGCGCGTGGCACCCATCGGGCGCGCCCCGGCCGATCGGGTGGTGTTCTACTGCCCCTCCTGCCAGGTGGGACCCGCTCCGACCGACGGCGGTCACCGCCAGGCGCCGCTCGGCGCGATCAAGCGGACCCGGAAGAAAGGTTAGGCTGGCCTCACTCGGCCTCACGTGGCCCGACGTGGCCCATCGCGGCCTGGTCCGGAGGAGTAGCCATGACCGCACGCACCTGGACCCAGACCGAGTTGCTGCATGAGCTCGAGCCCTCGGTCGCCGCCGAGCTGAACCGCCACCTCGCCGTGGCGAAGGAGTGGATGCCGCACGAGTACGTGCCGTGGAGCCTCGGCCGCGACTACGACGGCCCGCTGAACGGCACACCCTGGCAGGAGTCACAGTCGGCGATGAGCGAGGTCGCGCGCACAGCCCTCGTGGTCAACCTGCTCACCGAGGACAACCTCCCCAGCTACCACCGCGAGATCTACACCGCCTTCGGGCCGGACGGCGCATGGGGCACCTGGGTCGGCCGCTGGACCGCGGAGGAGGGCCGACATGCCACCGCGATCCGCGACTATCTGCTGACCACCCGGGCGGTGGACCCGGTCGCACTGGAACGCGAACGGATGGGCCACATGGCCCGGGGCCACGCCTTCGCCGAGGAACTGGACATGCTGCACACGGTGGCCTACGTGTCCTTCCAGGAGCTGGCCACCCGGATCTCCCACCGCAACACCGGCCGGTACACCCAGAACCCGCTGTGCGAGCAGCTGCTGGCCCGGATCTCCCTGGACGAGAACCTGCACATGGTCTTCTACCGGAACCTGCTCGCAGCGGCGCTCGAACTCTCCCCCGATCAGACCGTGCAGGCGGTCTGGGCCGTGGTGGAGAACTTCGAGATGCCCGGGTACGGCATGGAGTCCTTCGGCCGCCGTTCCCTCGACATCGCCCTGGCGGGCATCTACGACCTGCGCAGCCACCGGGACGAGGTGCTCGAGCCGGTCCTGAAGTACTGGAAGGTGTTCGACCTGGAGGGCCTGGGTGGCGAGGCGGAGAGGGCCCGCGAGTCGCTGGCCGCCTTCCTGGACGACCTGGACCGCAAGGCGGACCGGTTCGAGGACAAGCGCGACACGCTGCTCGCCCGCCGGCGACGCGGCTGAGCGATCAGGCTGCGCTGACCAGGCCCGCGGCCCGCAGGCCCGGGTCGAGATCGTCCGGGACGGTGTCAGGCACGTGTACGTCGTCGACGCACAGGCCGCCCGGCAGGCCCTCGGCGAGCGCGACCCGCTCGCTGACCTGGTGAAGGACCGAGGAGAGCGGAACAGCGAGCGCGCCGCAGATGGAGGCGAGCAACTCGCTCGAGGCCTCCTTCTGGCCCCGCTCGACCTCGCTCAGATACCCCAGCGAGACCCGGGCGATGGAGGACACCTCGCGCAGCGTGCGGCCCTGCTCTCGGCGGGCGTCCCGGAGCACGTCGCCGATCTCCTGTCGCAACAGCACCACGGCTCGTCCTCCTCTCGACCCTGTGACGTCGACCCTCGCGATCGCCACCTGTAGCCCACCGTACCTCGCAGTAGTGACAACTGCCCGATAGGCACCACGTCAACGGCGCCAACAGTGATGCCATCCAGCGTGTTCCAGGACCGCGCCCCCGGCAAGACCGGTACGCCCAGGGCGCAATCCCGGACCGACGCCCGGCCGCTCAGTCGTCACCGGCCATCGCCTCCTCCGCCCGTGCGAGGGCCCGATCCGCAGCCTCGACGGCGGCCTCGACCGCAGCCGCGTCAGCCGCAGCTGGGTCGACCACGGCTGGGGCGGCCGGGCCATGCGGCACCGACGCCGTGGCTGGAGTCGCCGACGCCGTCCCGGGGGACGTCGACCGGGTCGTCTCGCGCCGATCGGCGCAGGCGGTCAGACCCGTCAGCGCCAGCACGCCCGCCAGCAACAGCGCCGTCGGCCACCCTCGGGGCCTCACCTGGTGCACACCTGCTGGGCGTCCTTCAGGTGGACCAGGATGTCGGGCAGGGCGGCGGCGACGTCCTTGCGGATGGCGAGCCGGTCCCTCAGCAGGCGCGCCAGGTCGGTGTGTCCCTCGGCCTCGGCCCGGTCCAGGCGGGCCTGCACCCGGGCGATCGAACCCGTGGTGGCGGCGTCGGCGCCGAGGCGCGCCTGCGCCTTCTCCACCCGCTCGATCCGGTTCGGGATCCGGGAACAGATCTGGGCCAGTTCCTCGCCGCCGGCGCCGGAGTCGCCGGCCACCGGACCGGCCAGCAGGGCGCCGGCGAGTGCGGGAACGGCGAGCAGGGTCAACGTGGTCATCTCGGTCCTCTCGGTCGCGGCGGGCCGGGTTGGCTCACCGGTCCGGACCACCGTGTCGCCCCCAGATGTCGGCACGGCCCGAGAAGTGTCAGGGCAGTGTTCGGGCCGGCGGCGCCGGGGGCAGGTCGATCGCGAACCGGACGCCCCCTTCGGGAGCGGGCGACGCCGCAGCCGACCCCCCGAGGCGACGGGCCAGTTCACCGACCAGGGCCAGGCCGACCCCGGAGCCCACCGGGCGCCGTCCGCGGTAGCGCTCGGACAGTTCACCCCGGTGGAAGGCGACGGCGAGTTCCTCCGGCGCCAGGCCCGGGCCGCCGTCACGCACCTCCACCCGCACCCCGCCGCCGGGCAGTTCCTGGCAGCCCAGCACCAGCGGATCGCCCGGCGTCAGCACCCGTAGGGCGTTGTCCGCCAGGGCATCGACCATCTGCCGCACCCGCTCGCCGTCGGTCACCAGGACCGGCCCCGGGGCCGGAGCCACCACGTCCACCCGCACCTGCCCGGCCACGGCCCGGGGTGCGAG
>JBAPWU010000027.1:0-3557 GCA_049283855.1 Kineosporiaceae bacterium | reverse complement strand
AGCGACCGGTGGCCGGCCGGAGAACCACTCGCACGAGCCGGGTCTCACGACGGACGTGGGTGCTGGGAGCGTTCGGGGCGAGCGCCGGACTGGTGATCGCGGTGGCCACCGGATGGGTGATCGCGGCCGTGTTGGTGCCCGTGGCGACGGTCGGGCTGCCGGCGCTCCTGGCCCCTCCGCGGACGGCGCACATCGCCCGGCTGGAGGCGATGGAGGAGTGGACCCGGTCGCTGGCCGGGGTGCTCACGGCCGGGGTGGGCCTCGAGCAGGCCCTGATCGTCACCCTGCGGGCGACCCCCCGGCCGATCCACGGCGAGGTGTCGACCCTGGTCAGCCGGCTGCACGCACGCTGGCCGACCGAGGCGGCGCTGCGCGCCTTCGCCGACGATCTGGACGACGCCACCGGCGACCTGATCGCGGCCAAGCTGGTGCTGGCCGCACACCGTCGCGGGCCGGGGCTGGCCAGCGTGCTGGAGAGCCTGGCCGAGTCGGTGGCGGCCGACGTCCGCGCCCGGCGGCAGATCGAGGCCGACCGGGACAAGCCCCGGGCGACAGTCCGCTGGGTCACCGTGATCACGCTCATGGCGCTGGCGCTGCTGGCGCTGAACACCACCTACATCGCGCCGTACAAGAGCCCGTTCGGGCAGGTGCTGCTGGCGCTGCTGCTGACCACTGACGTCGCCTGCCTGGTCTGGATGCGGGTGATGACCCGCTCGGAGCGGGCGCCAAGGTTCATCGGGCGCAGTCTGGCCGGGGATCGGACGGCGTCCGGGTGAACGCCGTCCAGCTCGCCGCGTCGGCCGGTGGCCTGATCGGGCTGGGGCTGGCCCTGCTGGCGTGGCGGTTCGTTCCCGCGCACCCCGACCTCGCCTCGGCGCTGGAGAACCTCGCCCCCGAGCGGAGTCTGGCCTCTCCGGCGTCGGCGGCCCCCGAGCGGCAGGCCCAGGATCGGGTGGGCCTGTGGGCCACCCGGCATCTGCGGCTGTCGCTGACCCCGGTGCCGACCCGGGATCTGGCCCTGCTGCGGGTGCCGGTGCATCGGTATCACGGGCAGAAGGTGCTCTACGCCGGCTTCGGTCTGCTGTTCCCGGTGGCCCTGACGGTGATGGTGACGCTGATCGGCGTGCGGCCGCCGGTGCTGATCCCGGCTGCGGCGTCGCTCCTGACGGCCGGTGCCCTGAGTCTCCTGCCCGACTACAACGTGCGCTCGGACGCCGCGAAGGCGCGCGGGGAGTTCACCCGCGCCCTGTCCGCGTACATCGACCTGGTCGCCCTGGAGCGTCTGGCCGGCGCGGGGCCGCGCCAGGCGATGGAGTCGGCCGCAGCCATCGGTGACTCCTGGCCGTTCCGGAGGATCGCCGAGGAACTGGCCCGGTCCCGCTGGTCGGGGGTGCCGCCGTGGGATGCGTTGGCCCGCCTGGCCACCGACCTGAATCTCGACGCCCTGGCCGACCTGGCCGACATCATGCGCCTGTCCGGGGAGGAGGGCGCCGCGGTCTACCAGACCCTGCGGGCGCGGTCGGCGGCGATCCGATCGGCGCTCGTCACCGAGGACCTGGCCAAGGCCAACCGGGCGGGAGAGCGGCTGACCCTGCCCGGCGCCGTCCTCGCCCTGACCTTCGCCGTGCTGCTCACGGCCCCCGCCCTGTTCCGCCTGGTGCTCGGCCCCGGATAGGGAGACGACACGCCGAAACGTGAAACCTTGCCCACCGATGTCACAGAATGTCCCTCGCTATCACATTATCGGGGTGAAGACCTCACCGAGAGGAGACACCGATGCTCCATTTCTCCGTCGTCCGCACCATGGTGACCACACTGCGTCACCAGCTCAGGAGTGTCCATCGGGACCGCGGCTCGGTCAGCGTCGAACAAGTGATCATCACGGCTGGGCTGGTCACGATCACGGTGGCTGCGGTGGCGGCCCTGGCCGCCGGGGTGGCCAAGTACGCAGGGAAGATCTGACCACCTGATGCGGTCCCAGGTCGGCGCGCGAGCGAGAGATCGCGGATCGGCGTCCGTGGAGCTGGTCGTCCTCTTCCCCGCTCTGCTCGCCTTCCTGTTCATCGTGGTCCAGGCGGGGCTGCACTACTACGCGCGCAGCGTCGCCCTGGCCGCAGCGCAGGAGGGCGCCCGCGCGGCCGCTGCCCAGAGCGCGACCGCCGCTGCCGGGCAGGACGCGGCGTCCGCCTTCGTCGCCAGGGCCGGCTCCGAACTGCTCTCCGGCGCGCAGATCAGCGCCACCCGCACCGCCGACCTGGTGACGGTGAGCGTCGCCGGAACCTCGCTCAGCCTGGTGCCCGGCTACGCCGGCTTCCCGATCGTGCAGGTGGTCTCCGCGCCGGTGGAGAAGGTGACCTGAGTGCGCCCGTCCTCCGACCGCGGCTCGGCGACCGTCGAGCTCGTCATCCTCGCCCCCACCCTGCTGCTGTTCCTGCTGCTGGCCATCTACGCGGGCCGAGTGGCCATGGCCCGCCAATCGGTGCACGCCGCCGCGGCGGACGCCGCGCGCTCGGCGTCGATCGCCCGCACCCAGGCAGCAGCGGCCGGGAATGCCCGGGCCGTCGCCGACGCCACCCTCGCCGCCGAGGGCCTGCGCTGCGTGGACACCCAGGTCGACCTGGACACCGCCGCCTTCACGGCGCCGATCGGCACCCCTGGGACCGTGGCCGCCACGGTGACCTGCACGGTGGATCTGACCGACCTCACCCTCCCCGGAGTTCCGGGCTCCCGTCGGCTGACGGCGACCGTGACCAGCCCGCTCGACACCTACCGGGAGCGTTGAGCCATGCCCGTTCCGCACGACGACGCCGGCTCGGTCAGCGTGTTCGCGCTGATCGCGGCCACCATCCTGGTGATGTTCGTCGGGGTCGCCGCCGACCTCGGCGGCAAGGTGCACACGCTGCAGCGCGCACAGGACGTCGCGCGTCAGGCCGCGCGGGCCGCCGCGGAGGCCGCCTTCGCGCCGTCTGCCATCAAGGGGGACGCGGCCTCGGTCGACCCCGGCCGCGCCGTCCAGGCGGGTCAGGCCTACCTCTCGGCAGCCGGGATCAGCGGCACGGTGAGCGTCGCCGGCGACACGGTGACGGTGCAGACCACAACGACGTACACCCCGGTGATCCTCGGTCTGGCCGGGATCGGCACCCAGACGGTGACCGGGGAGTCGACGGCCCGGCTGGAACGAGCCCTGCAAGGAGTCCAGCGATGAACGCGAGGGTACGAGCGCTCGGGGCAGTCGTCGCGATCGCGATGATCGTCGCCGGGGTGCCGCTGCTGCTGTTGGCCATCGGCGCCGGGCCGGTGCCCGAGCTGTTCACCTCGTGGGCACGGGTGCGCACCGCCCTGACCAGCCCGGACGACGGCACGCTGCTGCTCGCGCTGACACGGGTGATCGCGTGGTCGGCCTGGGCGGTGCTGGCGGCGGCACTCCTGATCGAGATCGGCTCGCGGCTGCGGGGGATCCCGGCGCCGCACCTACCGGCCCTGTCGCTGCCGCAGGGGGCGGCCAGGGTACTGGTGACCGCCGCGGCCGCGGTGTTCCTCGCCGCGCAGCCTGCCGG
>JBAPWU010000026.1:0-2081 GCA_049283855.1 Kineosporiaceae bacterium | reverse complement strand
GTGCTCACCGGGCCGGTGTCCGGTCCGCAGCTCAGAGCCGCCCTGGTGGCGGCCGCGGGGGACCGGTCGGCGGCGCGGCCGGTCGCGCGCGGGCGGGTGCTCGTGGTGGAGGACAACGAGATCAACCAGACCGTGGCCGTGGGCATCCTCGAGCGGCTCGGCTACACGGTCGACCTGGCGGTGGACGGTGTCGACGCGCTGGAGCAGGTCGGGCGCCACCCCTACCAGGCGGTCCTGATGGACTGCCACATGCCCCGGATGGACGGCTACACGGCCACCATCGAGCTGCGCAAGCGACCCGACGTCCAGCACATCCCGATCATCGCGATGACCGCGAACGCGATGAGGGAGGACCGCGAGCGGTGCCTCGAGGTCGGCATGGACGACTACCTGTCGAAGCCGATCCGTGCCCGCGACGTCGACGCCACCCTGGCCCGGTGGATGGATCGCCCGCACGAGTCCTCACCCGCCGTCGAGCCGGTCCCGCCACCGACGGGTGCTCCGCGGGTTCCGCAGCCCCGCTCGGGCTCGGTGCACGAACGCCTGGAGGAGCTGGCCGGCGATCATTCCCCGGAGGAGGTCGAGCTGGTGCACCGGATCGCCCGGTCGTTCCTCGACCGGGCGCCGGGCATCGTCGAGGGCCTCGACGCCGCGCTGGCCGCGCGGGACGCCGAACTGGGCCAGCGCTTCGCGCACAGCCTCAAGGGGGCGGCCGCCAACCTGGGCGCCGATCACCTGGCGCAGGTCTGTCAGCGGATCGAGCAGTTGGCCGAGCAGGGGCGCTCGGAGGAGGCCACGGCGGCGCGGGAGGGCCTGGACGCGGTGCTGGTGCAGGCCTGCTCGCAGATCGGCCGATACGTCAGCGGGGGGTAGCCCTGCGGTGCTCGACCGCCCGCTCCACCCGGCGGAGCAGATCGCGGGTCAGGAACGGCTTGACCACGTAGTCGTCGGCGCCGCAGGCGTAGCCCCACTCCAGGTCGTTCTCCTGGTCCCGCGCGGTGACCATGATCACCGCCGTGTGGGCCAGGTGAGGCTCCTCGCGCATCGCCCGGCAGACCTCCACCCCGGAGCGCAGCGGCAGCAGCCAGTCGAGGAGCGCGATGTCGGGACGCAGCTTGATCGCCGAGGCCAGTCCGGCCTCGCCGTCCGGCTCGGTCCACACGTCGTATCCGGCGCGGTCGAGCACGGTCAGCATGAGCGTGCGAAGGTCTGGATCGTCGTCCACGACCAGAGCGATCGGCATCCGAACCTCCGTGGGCCTGAGCGTCCGGCGCCGGTGCGCCGGTACGGCCGGTCCCCGACCGGCCGTATCTGTATCGGCCGGTTCGGGCGCGGAGATAAGCCCAGGGACGGCGCGGCTCAGGTCATCGCGTCGTAGCCGGCGCTCACGGTCACCGTGCGCAGGCCCGAGTTCCTCACCGCCGCCATGTGCGAGGCGAACTGGGACGGCGTCACCGAGTAGATGTCGCCGCCCTCGGCCACCCCGTGGTAGACGAGGATCGTCCAGCCACCGGCATTGGCGGCCTCGGTCATCCACCCGGCCACCGTGGCGGCGTCCGTCGTGGTGGTCACGTAGCGCATGGTGAGTTGGCCGCGGTTGATCGCACCGCGCCGGTTGATCCCCCCGTCGGTGGTGCGTGCGGTCTCGTAGATCCGGGTGGCCTCGGCCACGACGGTGCTGTTGTAGGCGCCGAAGGGGTAGGCGAGGCTCCGGATCGTGCCGAACTGCGCCTCCAGCGCGGACTTGCTGCCGGCGAGTTCATTGGTCAGCTGATCGGGGGAGACCTGGGTCAGGTTCGCGTGCGTGGCGCTGTGCGACCCGAGTTCGCTCCCGGCGCCCTGCAGCTCCCGGGCCTGGCCGGTGCTCATGTAGCCGGACCTGTTCAGCGCGCCGGAGATCAGATAGTAGGTCGCCGGGATCCCGTTCTGGGCGAGCACCGGGCGGGCGTTGTCGTACTGGCTGGCCAATCCGTCGTCGAGGGTGATCGAGACCAGGGCGCCGGTCGCGGGCACGGGCGCCGGGGCCGGGGTGGGGGTTGGTGTCGGGGTTGGCGTCGGTGCCGGCACCGGGGCCGGTGCCG
>JBAPWU010000025.1:0-5386 GCA_049283855.1 Kineosporiaceae bacterium | reverse complement strand
GGATCCGGCTGGCCACGCCGACCGCGGCGCGGCACTCGGGCGTGGCGAGGGCGCGGCCCTGCTCGACGTGCAGCTCGACGAAGCTGCCGATCCGGCGCAGGGTGTCCTCGTCACGGCCGATCCGGGCCGGATCCAGCCCGGCGGAGCTCACGGCGTCGGCGTAGGTCACCCCGTCGGCGTCACGCAGGGACAGCACCCGTTCGGGCGCAACGGCTCCGGTGAGCAACCGGCTGCCCGAGCAGGCCAGCCCGAACCGCGCCCCCTCCTCGTCGACGAACCTGACCACCCCGAGCGGACGGCGGAACCCGCTCGGGGACAAGGACTCCACCGCGCTCAGCGCCGAGACGACCCCGAGCGGGCCGTCCATCGGCCCGCCGTCCGGAACCGAGTCCAGGTGGCTGCCGGTGACCACGGCGGCCTCGCCCCGGGCGAGCGCCGCCTCCGGATCGCCCCACCAGGCCCACTGGTTGCCGCATCGATCCACGGTCACCGTGGCACCGCGATCCGTTGCGGCCGAGGCGAACCACTCGCCCAGGGCGGCGTCTGCGCCGGTGAAGGCGAACCTGCGGTAGCCGCCGCTCGCGCCGTCCCGTCCGATGTCCTCGATCTCGGCCAGCAGCGAGGCGACGCTCATGCCGGGTCGCCCTCGCGCATCGGAACCCGCACACCGCACCGCGCCGCGACGTCCACCGCCTGCTCGTAGCCGGCGTCGACGTGACGGATCACGCCCATACCCGGGTCGTTGCTGAGCACCCGGGCCAGCTTCGCCGCGGCGAGCGGGGTGCCGTCGGCGACGCTGACCTGCCCGGCGTGGATCGAGCGGCCGATGCCCACGCCGCCGCCGTGGTGGATCGACACCCAGGTCGCCCCGGACGACGCCGCGACCAGGCCGTTGAGCAGCGGCCAGTCGGCGATCGCGTCGGAGCCGTCGAGCATCGCCTCGGTCTCCCGGTAGGGCGAGGCGACCGAGCCGCAGTCGAGGTGGTCGCGCCCGATCACGATCGGCGCGCTCACCTCGCCCGAGGCGACGAGCTCGTTGAAGCGCAACCCGGCCACGTCGCGCTCGCCGTAGCCGAGCCAGCAGATCCGCGCCGGGAGCCCCTGGAAGGCCACCCGCTCCTGGGCCGCGCGCAGCCAGCGCTGCAGGCGGTCGTCGTCGGGGAACAGCTCGGCCACGGCGCGGTCGGTGACCGCGATGTCGTTCGGGTCGCCCGAGAGCGCGGCCCAGCGGAAGGGCCCCCTGCCCTGGCAGAACAACGGCCGGATGTAGGCCGGCACGAAGCCCGGGAAGGCGAACGCGCGCTCGAACCCGCCCTGACGCGCCTCGTCGCGGATCGAGTTGCCGTAGTCGAACACCTCGGCGCCGACGTCCATGAAGCCGACCATCGCCTCGACGTGCCTGGCCATGGACGCCCGGGCCCGATCGGTGAACTCCTCCGGCCTGGCCTCGGCGTAGTCGTGCCAGTCGGCGAGGTCGATCCCCTCGGGCAGGTAGGACAACGGGTCGTGGGCGGAGGTCTGGTCGGTCACGATGTCCACCTCGACGCCGCGGCGCAGCAGCTCGGGCAGCACGGTGGCGCAGTTGCCGACCAGGCCGACGGACAGCGCCCGGCCCTCGGCCTTGGCCGCCAGCACCCGGCGCAGCGCGTCGTCCAGGTCGTCGGCCAGCTCGTCGAGGTAGCGGGTCCCGACCCGGCGGGTCAGCCGGTGCGGGTCGACGTCGATGATCAGGCAGACCCCGCCGCTCATCGTCACCGCGAGCGGCTGGGCGCCGCCCATGCCGCCGCAGCCGCCGGTCACGGTCAGGGTGCCCTTCAGGGTGCCCCCACCCTGCCCGTGCCCGCCCGCGCGGGTGGCGAGCTTCTCGGCGACCGCGGCGAAGGTCTCGTAGGTGCCCTGGAGGATGCCCTGGGTGCCGATGTAGATCCACGAGCCGGCCGTCATCTGCCCGTACATGGTCAGGCCGAGGTGCTCCAGCCGGCGGAACTCGGGCCAGGTGGCCCAGTCCCCGACCAGGTTGGAGTTCGCGATCAGCACCCGCGGGGCCCACTCGTGGGTGCGCATCACCCCGACCGGGCGGCCCGACTGCACGAGCAGGGTCTCGTCGTCCGCCAGGGTGGTCAGGGTGCGCACGATGGCGTCGAAGCTGGCCCAGTCACGGGCCGCCTTGCCCGTGCCGCCGTAGACGACGAGATCGTCGGGGCGCTCGGCGACGTCCGGGTCGAGGTTGTTCATCAGCATCCGCAGGGGGGCCTCGGTCTGCCAGGACCGGGCGGTGAGCGTGGTGCCCCGCGGCGCCCGGACGGGGCGCGGGCCGGCGGTGGGGGTCGCGTTCATCGAGTTCCTCCAGGCTTGTGACGCTCTGTGGTCAAAGGGCGGTGGTCTGCGCGGCAGTGCCGCCATCCCCCGCGGGCACGGTGTGACATCGCGCCCGCCCGATGGGCACGGTGTGACGTTGTGCCCGTCATTGGAGGGGGCCGGTGGCGGACTCGGCCGCGGCGAGGACGGCGCCGGAGCGGACCTGGGCGGTCGCCGCCTCGATCTCGGGGGCCAGGTGGCGGTCGGGACCGGGGCCGCCGACGCCGCCCTCGCGCAGGGCTCGCCGCACGGCATCCGTGGCGGGGGCGGGAGCGAGGGGGGCTCGCAGGTCGAGCGCCCTCGTCCCGGCGATCAGTTCGATCGCCAGGACGGCGGCGAGCCCCTCGACGGCCCGGCGCAGCTTGCGACCGGCGTGCCAGCCCATCGAGACATGGTCCTCCTGCATCGCCGAGGACGGGATCGAGTCGACGCTGGCGGGCACGGCCAGCCGCTTCAGGTCGCTGACCAGCCCAGCCGCGGTGTACTGGGCGATCATCAGGCCCGAGTCCACCCCGGGGTCGTGGGCCAGGAACGGCTCCAGGCCGTGGCTGCGGGCGCGGTCCAGGAACCGGTCGGTCCGCCGCTCGCTCATGCTCGCGACATCGGCGACCGCGATCGCCAGGAAGTCGAGCACGTAGCCGACCGGGGCGCCGTGGAAGTTGCCGTTGCTCTCCACCCGCCCGTCGGGGGTGACCACCGGGTTGTCGATCGCCGCCGCGAACTCGGCCGCCGCGACGGCCTCGGCGTGGGCCAGGGTGTCCCGGGCGGCGCCGTGCACCTGCGGCGCGCAGCGCAGGGAGTAGGCGTCCTGCACCCGGGTGCAGTCGGGCGTCCGGTGGCTCTCCATGATCCCGGACGAGGAGAGCAGGGCCCGCAGGTTCGCCGCCGAGGCCGCCTGGCCCGGGTGCGGGCGCAGCGCCATCAGGTCGGCGGCGAACGGCCGATCGGTGCCGAGCAGGGCTTCGACCGAGATCGCCGCGGCGATGTCCGCGGTGCGCAGCAGCAGCCGCAGGTCGTGCAGGGCCAGGGCCAGCATGCCGAGCATCCCGTCGGTGCCGTTGATCAGCGCCAGGCCCTCCTTGGCGCCGAGGGTGAGCGGCTCCAGCCCGGCCGCCGCCAGGGCCTCGGCGGCACCGCGACGCACCCCGTCGCCGTCCAGCACCTCGCCCTCCCCGCAGGCGGCGAGGGCCACCGCGGCCAGCGGCGCCAGGTCACCCGAGCACCCCAGCGAGCCGTACTCGTTCACCAGTGGCGTGATCCGGGCGTTCAGCAGTCCGGCGTAGGCCTCGGCGGTGGCGACCCGCACGCCGGTCCGCCCGGTGGCCAGCGTGTGCAGCCGCAAGAGGATCATGGCCCGCACCACCTCCCGCTCGACCAGGGGCCCGGTGCCGGCGGCGTGGGACCGCACCAGCGACCGCTGCAGCCGCTCCCGGTCGGCCGGGGCGATGTGCCGCGTGGCCAGCGCCCCGAACCCGGTGGACACCCCGTACACCGGGCGCTCGGCGTCGGCGAGCTCCTCCACCACCTGACGCGAGGCCGCGACGGCTGCCAGCGCCTCGCCGGTCAGGTGCACCACTGCGCCGTCGCGGGCGACCGCGACCACGTCGGCGATGGTCAACGGGCACGGCCCGACGTCGATGGTGGACGTACCGTTCGGCGCAGCGCTCATGCCCCCCAGCGCACCATCAGTCGACGGCGCGGCGGCACCCCCGAACGGGCGATGCTGTCCCGCATACCAGACGCTGTGCACAAGGTGGTGTCGGGGGCTTGGGCTCGCCACGCCCGTCGTGTTACGGTCGTCCCGGTTGCACAAGCAGATCCCCGTACGTTCACGAACGCCCGCGGAGCACGAATCCCGCGGGCGTTTACCGCAGATGGGCGCTCCACAACGAGGTCCGGAGGCTGGGACGGCGAGAAACGCGCAGCCCGGGCACGGCACCCGCCGAACCCGCCTTACCTCCACCCAAGGAGAAACGCAGTGGCACAGGGCACCGTGAAGTGGTTCAACGGCGAGAAGGGGTTCGGGTTCATCACCCCCGACGGCGACGCCAACGACGTATTCGTCCACTTCTCGGCCATCCAGGCCGACGGCTACCGCACGCTGGAAGAGAACCAGCGCGTGGAGTTCGACATCCAGCAGGGCCAGAAGGGCCCGCAGGCCGCCAACGTGCGCGCCATCTGAGCAACCCGCTCAGGCTTCTCACACCGTTGGCCCCCGTCGTCCGCGACGGGGGCCTTCGGCATGCACGGCACCGGGGGGGCGGGCCGGTCGCTCAGGGCACGGCCGCGAGGTCATCGAGGTGGAAGCGGCGCACCCGCGAGGGCGTGACGGCGGCACAGGTCAGGCGGGCAGGCACCGACCAGGTGGCGCTCAGCTGCACCCGATAGCCCACCGCGTCCCCGCCCGGCCCGCGATGGACGACGGCGAGCACCCACTGCCGCTCGCCGAGCTGGGTGATCCGCTCCACCTGGACGGCGCCACGCCGCTGCTCGCCGAGCGCCACCATGACGTAGTGCAGGCCCGCCTGCTCCACGGCCGGCCGGCCGAGTCGGCCGCGATGATGAGGGGCCGGCAGCAACCCGTCCCGGTAGGCGCGGGCCACCTCGACCGCCGCCGCGGCGTCCAGCCCGCCGAACAGGTCGCCCTCGGGCAGCAGCAGCAGGTTCGCGGCGAACCGGTCGCCCCCCAGATGCGAGGTCTCCCAGACCTCCCACCCGGAGTCGGCGGCGAGGGCGGCGGCCACCGGACGGCCCTCGATGGCGCAGCACAGGTCGTGCCGCCCGTGCGTGCAGACCAGGGCGACGTGCTGCGGCCCCGCGGCGGTCACCGGGGAGCGCAGGTCGAGGTCGAGCAGCTCGCGAGGCTCACGCCAGGTGCGCCAGTGCACGGCCTCGTGGCCCGGACGCAGATCGGCGACGGCGACGGCCTGCTCGGCGACGGCCTGCTCGGCGGCCTCCTGCCCCCGGCCTGCCGTGGTCCTGGCGCGGTGACCGGAGCGGCGGATCACCTGCACCCGCAGGCCCGCGG
>JBAPWU010000024.1:0-4222 GCA_049283855.1 Kineosporiaceae bacterium | reverse complement strand
CGGCCTGCTCGAGCACCTCGCGCTCCCCCGGCACCGGCACCACGCCGATGGTACGCGCCGCACCGGCCCGGCGAGCGGCGGCGAGGGCCAGCGATCCGCTCTTGCCGGCGCCACCGATCACTGCGACCACCGGTGGGCGGCCCTGGGCCACGTAGCGCGCCACCACCCGATGGGTCATCGCCGGTGCGCCGCAGACGTCCATCACAGCCAGAGCGAGCTCGGCCGGCATGTCCTCGGGGAGGTGGGCGGCGATCGAGCGGCCGAACAGGATGGCGTGCCCGTCGCAGGGCACCTGCTCGCTGCGCCCGTCCCACCGACCCAGTCCGTCGGTCAGGGCCAGGGGGGTCAGGGTGAGCGAGACCAGGGTCGCGATCCGGTCGCCGACGGCCAGGCCGAGCCGGCTCGCCGGGCCCACCTCCTCGACCGTTCCGACCAGCATGCCGCCCGAGCCGGTCACCGGGTTGTGCATCTTCCCGCGGGTGGCGATGATCTGCGCGACCTCGGCCCGCACGGCCTCGCCGTCGCCGCCGTGGCGGTCCCAGAGCTGGCGGAAGCTGGCGGCGTCCAGGTTCAGGCGCTCGACCCGCACGCGCACCTCGTCGGCGCCCACAGCGGGCGAGGTGTCCAGCCGCCAGGCGGCCTGGGGCAGCACTCCGACCGGCTCCAGCACCCGATGAAGACCGACTGGCGAAGTGGGCTTCTGCGCGTGGTTCTTCTCCTCGGGTGCACTCATGCATCAGATCCTACTGTGTCTGTCTCGAAACACAGGAGAATCTCCCGTACAGTCTGATCGCATGACCCAGACAGTCGTGACCCCTGCGCAGGCCGCACGCGGCGTGGCGGCCGGCGTTGACCGCCGCCAGCCCTACGCCTATCGGCACAACCAACTCGTCGAGCCGGACTGGACCCGGTTCCCCGGCTGGAGCGACGTCACTGCCCAGCAGTGGCGCAGCGCCCAGTGGCAGCGGGCGCACTGCGTGAAGAGCGTGACCCAGTTGCGCGCCGTTCTGGGCGACCTGGTCGACGCCGACTTCTACGACGACCTCGACCGGGACCAGGCCGAGCGGGCGACGATGTCGATGCTCGTGCCACCGCAGATGCTCAACACCATGGTGTCGGCGGTCGGCGACGTCATGCCCGCGGGCGGCCCGGCGTTCACCGCTGCCCTGTACGCCGACCCGGTGCGCCGCTACATGCTCCCGGTGTTCTCGGACCGGCACGAGGTCTGGGCCAGTCACCCGTTCGCCTCGAGGGACTCCCTGCACGAGCACGACATGTGGGTGGCCGAGGGACTGACCCACCGCTACCCGACCAAGGTGCTCGCGGAATTGCTGCCGACCTGCCCGCAGTACTGCGGGCACTGCACCCGGATGGACCTGGTGGGCAACTCCACCCCGGTGATCTCCAAGCTCAAGTTCGAGCTCAAGCCGGTGGACCGGCTGGACCACATGATCGACTACCTGCGCCGCTCCCCCGAGGTGCGCGACGTGGTGCTGTCCGGCGGTGACGTGGCGAACATGCCGTGGAAGAACCTCGAGGCGTTCGTGATGCGGCTGCTCGAGATCGACAACATCCGCGACATCCGGCTGGCCACCAAGGCCCTGATGGGTCTGCCCCAGCACTGGCTGCAGCCGGATGTGGTCGAGGGCATGACCCGGGTGGCGCGGACGGCGCGCGAGCGCGGCGTCAACCTGGCCGTGCACACCCATGTCAACACCGCCGCCTCGGTCACCCCGCTCGTCGCCGAGGCCACCATGGCGATGCTCGAGGCCGGGGTGCGCGACGTGCGCAACCAGGGCGTGCTGATGCGCGGCGTCAACGCCGACGTGGACCAGCTGCTGGACCTGTGCTTCGCCCTGCAGGACGGAGCCATGATCACGCCGTACTACTTCTACATGTGCGACATGATCCCGTTCAGCGAGCACTGGCGGGTCGGCCTGGCCGAGGCCCAGCGGCTCCAGCACGGGATCATGGGCTACCTGCCCGGTTTCGCCACCCCGCGGATCGTCTGCGACGTCCCCTTCGTGGGCAAGCGCTGGGTGCACCAGGAGCACTCCTACGACGCCACCCGCGGCATCTCGCAGTGGACCAAGAACTACCGGACCTCGATCGAGGCGGACGACGCCGAGGCGCTGAGCCGCACCTATCCCTACTACGACCCGATCGACACCCTGCCCGCCGAGGGCCAGGATTGGTGGCGGTCGCATGCCGACCTGGCCGTGGCGGAGGCGGCAGCGACGACCCGGGCGGCTGCCAGCCGCCTGGCCGCGCAGGCCCAGGCCAGCGCGATATCGCACTCCCTCGGCGTGATGCCGTAGCGTGACGTCGTCCGGTTCGAAGCTTGACCCCTTGCCCCCGGACAGGGAGGACTGTCCCGCCTGAAGAGCGCGCCGAACCGACATGAGTCACGATCCGCTGACGCCCCCCGACGTACTCGCGATCTGCACCGCCGTCACCCCTGTGTGTCAGACATCCCATGCCGAAACGTGTCAAGCGGCAGTGAGTTGGTCTTCCTGGGTGTGGTGGGACCAGGCAGTGGTCTCGTCGTAGGACGTGCCGGTCTTGAGGCAGCCGTGCAGGACGCCGACCGGGCGGTTGGCGAGCTGGCGCAGGGCAGCGCGGTGGCCCAGGCCACGGTCGCGTTGCTTGTCGTAGTAGGCGCGGGCACCGGGTGATCGGCTGATCGCGGCGAAGGCCTGCCCACCGAGGGTGTCCAGGAGCCGGTCGTTGTGCACGTAGCGGGCCAGGACGACCTTCTTCTTGCCGGACTGGCGGGTGATCGGGGAGGTGCCGGCGTAGTTCTTCCGCGCTCGGGTGTCGATGTAGCGGGTGGGGTCGTCGCCGAACTCGGCCAGCACCCGGGCGCCGAGGATCTGTCCCAGGCCGGGCTGGGAGGTGTAGATCTCAGCGTCCGGGTGCTGCCCAAAATGGGCCTCGACCTGCTCCTGCACCAGCGCGATCTGCTCGTTCAACACGCCCAGGATCGCCACCTGCGCCCGGACGGCGACCGCGTACGCCCCGGCCACCAGCGGCGCCTGGCCCAGCTGCGGGGTGCGCAACGCGGCCTGGATCTCGCCGGCGCGCCGGTCGCGGTGGTGACGGTGTGCCCGCTTGAGGGCAGCTGTGATCTGGGTGATGGTCAGCCGGGCCGCGCTGGCCGGGTCGGTCGCCTTGCCGATCAGTTCGAGGGTGTCGGCGGCGGTCAGGTCCTCGAACGCCACCAGGGCGGCGGGGAAGTACTCCCGCAACGTGCTTCGCAGCCGCAGGGTGTGCCGGGTCCGTTCCCAGATCAGCGTCTTGTGCGCCCGGGTAAGGGCCTTGACCGCCCCAGCCAGCTCCGAGTCCCCGGCCACGACGCGCAACTGGTGGTGGTCGGTGCGAACCATGTCGGCCAGCAGGTGGGCGTCGGCGGGGTCGCTCTTTACGGTGCGTGGCAAGGCCCGCCGCCAGGACCGGTTTCCCCTGCCCAGCGAGGTCGGTGAAGCCCTCAGCGCCTACCTCGTCGAGCGTGGCGAGGTCGCGGGCTCGCGGCGTGTGTTCTTCACCTGCCGCGCGCCGCGCCAACCGATCCGCCCGGACCTGGTCAACGACGTCGTGGAGCGGGCCTGTCTGGCCGCTGGCATCAGGCGGTTCGGGCCGCACCGGATGCGGCATGAGCTGGCTGGTGAGCTGCTCCGCAAGGGAGCGGGTCTGCGGGCGATTGGTCAGGTGCGATCTCCGCTTGAACTCGATTCCTGCGCAGATATGTCATTCCTGAAGGGGCGCGGTGCGTCAAGAGTGTCGGCGACCCTGGTGTGCGGTGTCGGTGACCGGGTTGGGGCTTCTTCGCATCCCAGGCAGACGTGCCGAAGTAGGCGTCGGGGTCAAGGCTCGCGCGGAGCGCGACCGCGTAGCGGCCGTAGGGCCTTGAGTGTCGGGCGCCGTTCGGCAGACGATGTGGGCGGCGGAGAAGATCCCAGTCTGGCTCCACGGGTTGCTGGTTGGTGTGGGGCGGTGCGTGCATCAGTGCCGGTGTGCCCGGCGGTCGGCAGGCCCCGGGGTGAGGCTGCCGGTCATTCCTTCGCCCGTGCGGGCATGATGGGGTTCGCGGTGCCCTGGCCGGTGGGGTCAATCAACGGGCGCGACCACGCCGGTACCGGTCCTGCTGGGTGCGGGAAACGGTGAGGTGGGGGTCATGACACAGGCGACCACGCACCGGCCAAGCTGAGGGACGGTCATGACG
>JBAPWU010000023.1:0-3088 GCA_049283855.1 Kineosporiaceae bacterium | reverse complement strand
GCGGCGGCCCGGCTGGCCACGGCGCCGGCCGGATCCAGCGTGCAGCTGGCCGCGGCCCAGGCGTTCGTCTCCTCCCACAGCGAGGTCGACGTCCTGCGCGCCTGGCTGAGCGGCTCCGACCTGCCGGAGGGCGTGCTGCTCGACCTGGAGCTGCGCTGGCGGGTGCTGCGCCGGCTCGCTGTGCTCGGGGCGACCACCCGGCAGGAGCTGGACCGGCACCACGCTGCGGAGCCGACCGCGCGGTCGGAGGTCGAGCTCGCCGGGTGCCTGGCCTCGCTGCCCGATGCGGCGGCCAAGTCCTGGGCCTGGCAGAGGTTCACCGGCGAGGTCGAGGTGCCGAACTACCAGCTCGCCGCCGCGGGGAACGGCATGTTCCAGCTCGGTCAGGAGTCCCTGACCGACGCCTACACCGACCGGTACTTCGACCAGGTCGCCGACACCGCGGAGATCCGCTCCGGATGGGTGCTGGCGGAGACCGCCGGGGCGTTCTTCCCGGCGACCGCGCTCGACGAGCAGGTGGTGGCCCGGGCCGTGCTCCTGGCTGACCGGCCCGGCCTCGACTCCGGGCTGCGCCGGGTGCTGCTCGACCGCGCCGACGACACCCGCCGGCTGGTCGCCGTCCGTGCCGCCTACCCGGGGGCCGGGACCTCGGGGCCCTGACGACCTCGGGGCCCTGACCACCGTGCGGCGGTGACGACTGTGGGGTCGTGACCGCACGCTCACGGGGAGCATTCTTGGGCGGACCGCTGGACGTGGCGCCGTCCGGGCGCGACGCTTCGCAGGTGACGAGCGATCTCCCGCCGAGCCTTACCACCCTCCCGCTGCTGGACGACGCGCGGCTGCGTGCCCTGGTGCCGATGACCGCGGCCATCGTGGCGCTCGAGGCAGCGCTCTACGACGGCTCGGCGCCCGGAGTCACCCCGGCCCGCACCACGGTGCTCACCAAGGCCGGACAGGTCCTGCTGATGCCGGCGGCGACCTCCCGCTTCGTCGGGGTGAAGCTGGTCAGCATCGCCCCCGAGAATCCGGCGATCGGCCGCCCCCGGGTTCAGGGCGTCTACGTGCTGATGGACGGGATGAGCCTGACCCCCGTGGCTCTGGTGGACGGCGTCGCGCTCACCTCGCTGCGCACCCCGGCGACCTCCGCGGTCGCCGTCCGGCAACTGGCCGTCAGCGGCGCGGTGCGCCTGGTGGTGTTCGGGACCGGCCCCCAGGGGTACGGCCATGTCGAGGCGGTACAGGCGGTGCGCCCGGTCTCGCACCTGACCGTGGTCGGCCGCGACCGCGGACGGGCCGAGGCGCTGGCGCACTGGGCGGCCGATCGGGGGCTCAGCGTGCAGATCGTGGCCGGGGCCGACCTGGCCGACGGGCTCGAGGATCCGATCCGGGCCGCCGATGTCGTGGTCTGCGCGACCACGGCCCGCTGGCCGTTGTTCGACGGTCGATGGGTCGGGGACCGGGCCGTCGTGGTCGCCGTGGGCAGCCACGAGCCCGATGCGCGCGAGGTCGACTCCGAGGTGGTGCTGCGG
The DNA here is from genome assembly GCA_049283855.1 of Kineosporiaceae bacterium. GTDB lineage: Bacteria > Actinomycetota > Actinomycetes > Actinomycetales > Kineosporiaceae > JADJPO01. The sequence goes on along the minus strand of JBAPWU010000023.1, from coordinate 1,559 downwards.
TCCAGCGTGATCGTGGAGACCCGCGAGACGGCTCTGCGCGAGGCGGGTGACGTGCTGATCCCGATCCGGGACGGCGAGTGCGGGCCGGAGATCATCACCGGGGACATCGCGCAGCTGGTCAAGGGCCATCTCAACCTGGCCGAGGACCGCCCCCGGTTCTTCAAGGGCTGCGGCGAGGCCTGGCAGGACCTGGTGGTCGCCTCGGCGGGCTATGACCGGATCGAGGCGGCGCACACGCCCCCCTACGGCACTCGGAGCGGCTGGTAGTCGCTATCCTGCGGGGTGCCCGCAGGCGTGGGGAAGCAAGTGTGGCGGGCAGCCGATTCCCCCAGCCGAGCACTGGAGCCGAGCCGATGACGACGACCGGCACGCAGGCGCGTCCGTGCGCCAGCTGCGGTGCCGAGCTCACTCCCACGGCCCTGTTCTGCGTCGAGTGCGGCACTGCCGTGCCCCGTGCGCAACGCGCTGCCGGCTCGGCCCCGCGCCCGAAGGCCTGGTACGAGAAGGAACCCGAGCCGGAGCCCGAGCCCGAGCCCGAACCGGAGCCGGAACCGGAACCGGAGCCGGAACCGGAGCCGGAACCGGAACCCGAGCCCGAACCCGAGCCCGAACCGGAACCGGAGCCGGAACCGGAACCGGAACCCGAACCGGAACCGGAACCGGAACCCGAGCCCGAACCGGAACCCGAGCCCGAGCCGGTGGCCCCGGCGGAGATCACCCCTGGCCGGTCGATCGAACCGGCGCGCGCGCCGTCCGGGTCGAAGTGGCTGGCGCTCGGCATCGGGCTGGCCGTGCTCGTGGTCGCCGGCGGCCTGATCACCTGGATCGTCGGCGCCCAGCAGCGGGACATCCGCGTGGATGCCGTCGCGGCCTGGCGGGCCGGGAACGCGGCCTGGGCGCGCGGGGACATCGCCGCCGTGTGCGACACCTACGACGGCATCGGCACGGACGGCATGTGGAAGGACCGCGCCACCTGCATGAGCTCGGAGAACAAGGGCTACCAGGAGGCGAGCACGGAGCAGAAGGCGGCCCTGGCCGCGCTGACCGTCGACCCGACGCGGACCGAGTTGCTCGGCACCGACACCGTCGTGATCTGGTTCCGCGACGCGCGGGTCGACGGAAGGCCGCCGGAGTACTTCGGCCCGTCCGATCTGGCCGTGATGAGCCTGACCGGTGGCAGCTGGCGCCAGATCGGTGCCCGCTACAGCGGCGCCATTGTGGGATCCGTGCCGTCGGCGGTCGTCCCGGCACCCACCGGAAGCCCTGGCTCCTCCCCACCTGCCCTCACTGATCTACCGCTAAGTAGTCAATCAACTGCGTAGAGTAGTGACATGTCGCGCACCCGCCGTTCGAGCCTGGCGCTGCCCACCCTTGCCGCCTCGGCCCTCGGCGCCGGGTCGGTGGTCGGCCTGGCCCTGTCTGGAGGCCTCATCCTCCCGAATCCCGCACTGCTCGCGACCCGGCTGAGCGACACCTGGTCCGGCAGCTCGCCGGAGCCGGTCGCCCAGGCCGCCACCGCCCCACCGCCGATCGAGGTGCGCCTCCCGGAGGCCCTGGCC
>JBAPWU010000022.1:0-2670 GCA_049283855.1 Kineosporiaceae bacterium | reverse complement strand
CGTCGGGTCTGGCGGCGGCCGCGACGGCCGAGCTCGGCGAGCGGGCCGGGTGGCTACGCGGACGACGCGACCGCAGCTGCCTGGAACGGTCCGCTCACGTCCTTGCTGGCCCCGCTGTCCTGCCGCTGCCTCTGCCCGTGGCCCCGGGGACCGTCCGCACGGTCGTGGATGTCTCCTGGGAGATCGGACAGCTCCTCGGTGCCGGCGCGACGTCCTGGCTGGGGGAGTACCTGAGCAGCGGGGCAGCGTCGGTGGTAGTGGCCACGGTGGCCACGGTCCCCGGGATCCGCCGCCTGGAGGTGGTGGTGGATCTGCTCGGCGCCGACCGGGTCGTGGCGGCAGTCCTCGGGCTGCCCGCGAAACGCTGGGACACGTCGTTGGTGAGCCGCGCCGCCCCAGCGCTGCGCGCGCTGGGGGAGGCGGGTCGCGTGGTCCGGGTCCCCCCGTGTCGGCGTCTTGTCAGGACGGGTCTGGACACTACGCCGCTGCCGCCGGAGCTGGTGCGTGCGGCCGGCGACCTGCTCGACCTGGCCGATGCGAGCGGCCGGGCGCTGATCACGCAAGGGGGGCGTCGATGAGCTACGCGGTGGCGGTCGAGGCGGTCGTGGCGCAGATCTGTCCGGTCGCTCCCGGTGAGGCTGCGACCTACATCAACCAGATCTCGGGGTATGTGCTGTTCGGGGTGTTGTCGTTGTTCGCGGTGTCGGTGGCGACCGGGTTGGGTGCCATCGTCGCCGGGCGGATGTTCGGGATGGCCCACGCGTCCAAGATCGGTGTGGTCAGCCTCGCGGTGATCTTCATGTGCGCGATCGGGTATGTCGTGCTGCCGGCGATGGTCACCTCGATCGTCGGGACGGGCTGCATCGGATGAGGGCGACCACTCCCGGGGCGGGCTGGGACCGGCGCCGGCTATTGGTGTTCCTCAGCGTGGTTGCCGCGGCAGGAGTGCTCCTGCTGGCCGGGTTCGCTTACGCCGTCCGCCTCGCCTGGGCCGACGCCGCGACAGGCGCACGGGCGCCCGAGACCGCCAGACCCGACGCAGGAGTCGGCGGCCCTGCGTCGTCCTGGCCGGCGTCGGGACCGTCCCGACGGGAGGTGATCGCGGCGGCACCGATGCTGGACGTCGACCCGCTCGATGCCCGCCCGCTGGCCCCGGCCACGCAGGCCGCACCCACGATCACCATCCCTTCGGCGACGCGCACCGGGGCAGGGGGTGTGGCGTCCGGGTTCCCGCACAGCCCCGAGGGCGCGGTCGGGCAGCTGGCCGCGATCACGGGCACGGTGCTGGGCCAGATGAGCATCGCCGGCGCCGGTGAGGTGTACCGGGCGTGGGCGATGCCGGGTGGTGTGGGTGCCCCCGCCTGGGTGCTGACCGGCAACGTGCGGACCTTCCTGGGCGCGGCCGGGCAGGGCCCGGCCAAGGACCTGACCACGGTCGTGGCGGTCCGCCCGGTTGCCGCGCAGATCAAGGGCAGCGACGGGCCGGACTGGACGCTGGCCTGTGTGCTCCTCGACGTCGAGGCCACCATCACCACCCGGGCCCGGATCGCCTACGGGCACTGCGAACGGATGCAGTGGGCCGGCTCAGGCTGGATGATCGCCCCTGGCCCGGCCCCGGCACGGGCCCCGTCGACCTGGCCCGGTAGCGCGGTGGCGATCCAGGCCGGGTGGCGGACCTGGACTCCACTCCCGGCGGGGCAGGCCTGATGGCGCGGGCGATGGGCGTGCGGCTGGTGGGCGTGCCGGCCGATGCCTGGTACGACACGGTGAACCCGTTCGCCTACCTCGCCGGGACCGCCGCCAAGGTCGTCACCGACGGGTGGACGGCGGCGATGCTGGGGTTGTGGAACGCGGGCCTGTTCGCGTTGCGTCTGGTGATGGGCCTGATGGACTCCTTCCTGACCCCCGACCTGAGCGAGACCGGGCCCGGTGCGGGGCTGTATGCGACCACGTTCTGGATCGCCGGGACGCTGGCGGTGCTGATGGGGATGATCCAGCTCGGCACCGCGCTGCTGCGCCGGGACGGGCGTGCCCTGGCCGAGCTGTTCCTGGGCCTGGCCCAGTTCGCGGTGGTGTGGGCGGCGTGGATCGTCTACGCGGTCACGGTGGTGGCGGCCTGCTCGGGCCTGACGCAGGCGTTGATGACCTCGCTGCTGCGGGTGTCGTCCTGGTCGGCGTGGCAGCCCTGGGCCGCGTTCACCCTGTCCGACCTCACCGATGCGACCGTGGCCACCGTCCTGGGTCTGCTCGGTTTGTTGTTGTGGCTGGCCGCGATCGGGCACCTGCTGGTGATGCTCACCCGCGCCGGTGCCTTGATGGTGCTGGCGGCGACCACCCCGATCTGCGCGGCCGGGCTGCTGGCCCAGGTGGGGCGGGGCTGGTTCTTCACCTCGCTGCGCTGGTTCCACAGCGCGGCCCTGACGCCACCGTTGATGGTGTTGGTGTTGGGGGTCGGGGTGCAGATGACCACCGGCGTCGCGAACGGCCAGAGCGGCGGCACCCAGGCCGCGATCGGCACCGCCCTGCCCGGCGTCGTCCTGATCGTGATCAGCGTGTTCTGTCCGCTGGCCCTGTTCAAACTGTTGGCGTTCATCGACCCGAGCACCGGGTCGGGGGCCGCCCTGCGGATCGGGCTGGCGGCAGCCGGCGGGGTCCAGGGCCTGCTCGGCC
>JBAPWU010000021.1:0-4761 GCA_049283855.1 Kineosporiaceae bacterium | reverse complement strand
GGCCGGTGCTGATCGAGCGCCTGCGCCCCGCCTACCAGGCCCTGGCCGACCCCCCGTAGGCGGGCTCGCGGGCGCGTCCGCGCCACCGGAATGGTGCACCCGTCGGAGGCCGGTTCTGCGACACGGGTCACAGGTGCGGCTCCGGCGGGTGATACTTCAGGTATGGCCCAACGACTCGTCCTTACCGATGGAACCGAATTGGTCGCGATCCGCGGCACCCACAGCCATCGTGAGATTGGTCGCTACCTGCTCGCCGGGGCGCACCTCGTCCTGCGGGACAGCGGCAACGACACCATCGTCGACGCCCGGACCTGGTGGGAAGCCAACAGCGGTCAGGTCACCACGCACGACCACCGGCACCAGGATCAGCCCGGGCTCAGCTACCTGCCGCAGCTGATGAAGGACGTCACCGGCGGCCACGTCGTCCTGATGACCTCCTGCGCCTGACTCCGCCGAGGTCACCCGCCCGGCACCGCCGGGTGTCCGGTGAGGCGGGGGCGGACCCTGGGCGGACCCGGACGTATCGTGCTGTGGACCAGCGCTAGGAGTCGCCCGTGCCCGTCAACATCCCCCGCGCCCTGCCCGCCCGCCGGACGCTCGAGTCCGAGAACGTGTTCGTCATGTCCGAGGACCGGGCCGGCCATCAGGACATCCGGCCGCTGAGGATCGCCATCGTCAATCTGATGCCGACCAAGGTGGACACCGAGACCCAGCTGTTGCGCCTGCTCGGCAACACGCCCCTGCAGGTGCAGATCACGCTGCTGCACATGGACTCCCACGAGTCGCGCAACACCTCCGGCGAGCACCTGGATGCCTTCTACGCCACCTTCGACCAGGTGCGCGACGGCAAGTTCGACGGGCTCGTGATCACAGGGGCCCCGATCGAGCAGCTGCCGTTCGAGGAGGTCGACTACTGGCCCGAGCTGTGCGAGGTGATGGACTGGAGCGTGGATCACGTCTTCTCCACGCTGCACGTCTGCTGGGGAGCGCAGGCCGGCATGTACCGGCACTACGGCGTCGGCAAGTACCCGCTGGAGTCCAAGATGTTCGGGGTCTTCCAGCATGAGGTGCTCGACCCCCGCTCACGCATCCTGAGCGGCTTCGACGAGGTGTTCCCGGCGCCGCACTCGCGGCACACCGAGGTGCGGGCCGAGGAGATCGCGGCGGCGGACGGGCTCGAGCTGCTCGCGGTGTCCGAGGAGGCCGGGGTGTACCTGGCGGCCAGCACCGACGGGCGCCGGCTGTTCGTCACCGGCCACCCCGAGTACGAGCGCTACACCCTGGCCTCGGAGTACGAGCGGGACGTGGCCAAGGGCCTGCCCATCGAGGTGCCCCGCAACTACTACCCGGACGACGACCCGACCCGCCCGCCGATGGTCACCTGGCGCTCCCACGCCTTCCTGCTCTACGCGAACTGGCTGAACTACTGCGTGTACCAGCGGACCCCGTTCGACCTCCAGACGATCCCCGAGGAGCCCCCCGTCGAGGAGGAGTAGAACCCCTCGGACGCCTGTCCTCAGGTCCGGCCCCCTCGTGGCCGATGACGTTCACGGTAGGGACGCTGTACTCCCGTGGGCGCTGCGCTGACGCCGCACGGGCTTGTTCGTGGGGACGGGCCGGCCCGTCTGCCCCGGGTGGCGAGGAGGGTGCGTGCGGAAGCCGAGCGACGACGCACCTGCCGGGATCGGCAGCGGTCGGTCGGCGAACGCCGACACCGACCCGGTCGCCGTGGACCGGCTGATCCGGCGGGTCCGGTGGCTGTGCGCCGTGCTCAGCGTGGTCCAGTTCACCCTGTACGCGCCCCCGCCGGGACGTGAGCTGCCGTTCTCCCGGTGGTGGGGCGCGGTGCCGTTCGTGATGCTGGTCGGTGCGAACCTCCTGGGCACCCTGCGCGCCCGCCGGGGCCGCTCCGCGACGGCGCCGGGGTGGGCGCTGTCCCAGCTGATCTGGGACAGCCTGGTAGGGGCCATCGTGATCGGCATGTTCACCTTCGACGACAGCAGCGCCCTGTGGGCACTGCTGATCATCCCGGTCCTGGAGGCCTCGACCCGCGGGTGGCGGGGGCGGGCACTGGTCACCTTCGCGGTGCTCTGCGCCGGGTACGTGGTCCGCGCGATCGCGTCCTCGGTCTTCTACCCGTACAACAACGTGACGGTCGACTCGGTGACCTACCGGCTGGGGGTGCTGAGCATCGTCGCGATCTCCACCGCCGGGCTCGCCGGCCGGTTGACCCGTCAGATCGTGGCGACCGCGGCCGCGCAGGCCGAGGCCGACCAACTGCGTGCCGTGAGTGTGGCCACCCGGCGGATGTCCAGCCTCGACGTGCCGACCGTGGTCCGCGAGCTCACCGGAGCGGCGGAGGCGTTCGGGTTCAGCCGCGTCCAGCTGCGGTCCGCGGCCGGCGTGATCGGCGCGGATCACGACGACCGGCCCGGGGACGGCTCCCTCAGTCGCTGGTTCGAGGCCGCCGCCGCCGCGATGGGCACCGACGGGTACGCGGTCCTGGACCGGGACGACGAGCTGTGGGACGGCGCGGACGGCGGACGGCGCCCCGATGCCGACGAGGTGACGGTGGTGGCCGAGGTGCTCGCGGGCGAGGCCGTCGAGGTGATGCTCGTGGGCCGGCACCCCCTGCCCCTGCAGAACAGCCAGGTCGAGGCGCTGGTGCTGCTGGCGGTCCAGGCGGGCGGCGCCCTCGCCAACGCGCGACGGTTCACCGAGGGCCGCGCCTTCGAGGAACGCCTGGCCCACCAGGCCACCCACGACTCGCTGACCGGGCTGCCGAACCGGGCCCTGCTGCGGGACCGGGCCGCGACCACGCTGGCCCGGAGCCTGCGCAGCGACACCATGGTCGCCTTCATGTTCATCGACCTGGACCGGTTCAAGGAGATCAACGACGTCCTGGGCCACGCCATCGGGGACGCCCTGCTGGTGCAGGTCGCGAACCGGCTGAACGAGCACCTGCGGGCCGAGGACACCTGCTCGCGGATCGGGGGCGACGAGTTCGTCGTCCTGGCCGGGGACCAGCCCGATGCCGCCGCCATCCTGGAACTGGCGCACCGACTGGGCGACGCCCTGCACCAGCCCTTCCAGTTCGACGACGTGTGCCTGGACATCGAGGCCAGCCTCGGGGTGGCCTGGGCTCCGGCGCACGGCCACGAGGTCGACGCCCTGCTGCACCACGCCGACACGGCGATGTACGCGGCCAAGACCCGACGTCAGGGAGTCGTGGCCTACCACGCCAGCGAGGACCCTCACACCCCCACCCACCTGGCCACGCTGGGAGACCTGCGCCGCGCTCTGGACGCGACCGACCAGCTCACCGCGCACTATCAGCCGATCGTCGCCCTGGCCGACGGCGCGCTGGTAGGGGTCGAGGCCCTGATCCGCTGGAACCACCCCACCCGGGGCGACGTCCGCCCCGAGCAGTTCATCGCCGTCGCCGAGGGCACCGCCCTGATCCACCGGATCACCGACCACGTCATGGAGAACGCCCTGGCCACCCTCGCGGGGTGGCAGGCGCACGGGCTGGTGCCCGACCTGTCGGTCAACCTGTCCACCCGCACCCTGCTGGACTCCTCCCTGCCCCAGCGCATCCGTGGTCTGCTCGAGGCCTACGGGATCCCGCCGAACCGGGTCCGGCTCGAGATCACCGAGAGCGCGCTGCTGGCCGACCCCACCCGCGCCATCGCCACCATGCACCAGCTGACGGAGACCGGGCTGCGCTTCTCGATCGACGACTTCGGCACCGGCTACTCCTCGATGAGCTACCTCAAGAACCTCCCGGTCGACGAGATCAAGATCGACCGCAGCTTCGTCACACAGATGCTCACCAACCCGCACGACCACGCGATGGTCCGCTCCCTGGTCGATCTGGCCCACAGCCTCGACCTCCACGTCGTCGCCGAGGGCGTCGAGGACCAGGACACCCTCGAGGCCCTCGCCCGGATCGGCTGCGAACTCGCCCAGGGCTATCACGTGGCCCACCCGATGCCGGGCTCGGCCCTGTCGACCTGGTCCTCGCCCGTCCGGCCGGCGGCGGCCCTCGATCAGCCCGAGGCGAGGGCCTTCGCCCCTTGAGCAGGGCGTTTCCCTGCGTGAGGCTGACCATAGGGATCACTCTGAAGGAGCCCAGATGAGCATCAGCGGAACGCCGGACAGCACCGGGGCCCAGGTCCGCACCCTCAGGCCCCGCAAGCCCGCGGGCAGGGTCATCGTCGGGGTCGACGGCTCGGCCTCGTCGGTGGATGCACTGCACTGGGCGGTCGAGGAGGCGCTCCTCCGGCACGCCGAGGTGCACGCCGTGATCGCCTGGTCGGTCCAGGGAGGCTTCGGCGACGTGTGGATGGTCTCACCGGACATCGACTACGCCGCCGATGCCCGCAAGGCCATGGACGCGACGCTCGACCACGCACTCGGCGCGCATCCTGACGTGACCGTGCACCGGCATGTGGTCGAGGGCCACCCGGCGACGGCGCTGCTCCGGCTGGCCGAGCCCGAGGACCTCATCGTGCTCGGCTCGCACGGCCACGGCGGCTTCGTCGGGGCCCTGATCGGTTCGGTGAGCCAGCGTGTGGCCAGCCATGCCGAGTGCCCGGTGGTCATCGTGCGCCGGCCGAAGGACACGGCCTCGGGGGCCTGAACCCGGGCCGGCGTGCCTGCCGGTGGCCCTCACGTGGGGAAGGCGGTCCAGCGGGCGGCGGCCGCGACGCCGAGCAGGACGAGCAGGGCGGCCAGACCGGTGAACGGGGCAGTCAGCGT
>JBAPWU010000020.1:0-14750 GCA_049283855.1 Kineosporiaceae bacterium | reverse complement strand
CTGCTGGGCGGCACCGGGTTCTGGCGCGCCCTGCCGGTGCTGGTGCTGATGGCCACCCTGACCATGTGCTTCGCCGTCGTGGCCAAGCAGCACTGCCGGGCCCAGGGCTGGTCGACCCCCGACCAGTTCTGGCACGCCTGCTACAGCGACATCCCGGTGCTCTACGGCTCCGAGAACCTGGGCACCGCCGACCGGCCCTCGCTGATGGAGGCGATCGGAGGAGAAGGGCTCGGCCAGCCGCCGCTGCCGGGCGCGCTGATGTGGGTGGTCTCCGGGGTGGTCGACGCCGTCTCGCACGACGCCTCCCCGGAGGCCGCCACGATCGAGGCGCGACGGTTCTTCGACGTCTCGGCGGTGCTGCTCGGCGCCGTCCTGATCGGCTCCGTGGTGGCGATCGGCCTGGCCGTGGGCCGGCGACGGCGATGGGACGCCGCACACCTCGCCCTGGCCCCGGTGCTGGTCAGCGCGGGCCTGGTCTCCTACGACCTGCTCGCGGTCGGCTTCGTGGCCGCCATGTTCTGGGCCTGGTCACGCTCGAGACCGGTGGCGGCCGGGGTGTTCCTCGCCCTGGCGGTGTGCTCGCGGCCGGTCAGCGCGCTGCTGGTGTTCGCCCTGCTCGGGGTCTGCCTGCGGGCCGGCCGGTGGCAGGCCTGGGGCATGGCCGCTGCCGCGGCGCTGGCGGTCTGGGTCGCCGTCCGGCTGATCCTGTTCGGCTCACCGGTGCAGGCGCTCGGGGACAGCTGGCAGGCCTGGAAGGACTCCCCGCCCGGGTACGGCTCGCTCTGGCTGATCCCGTCGCTGCTGCAGCAGAGCAGGCCGACCACGGCCCGGTTCTGGTACTCCCTCGGCGCGATCAGCGGACCGGTGTCGACCACGATCACCCTGCTCGGGCTGGTCGCGGTGGCGTCGGCGACGGTGCTGCTCGCACTGACCACCCGGTACCGGCCGCGGACGGCGCACCTCGCCCTGTTCGCGGTGGCCTCCGGCTTGTTGGTGGTCAAGTCGCTGCCGCCGCAGGCCTCGGTGCTCCTGCTGCCGCTGGTGGCGATGGCCGGGCTGCGCTGGCGGGACCACCTGATCTGGGCCGGCGCGGAGCTGGCCTACTTCGTGGGGGTGTGGCTCTACATCGCCGCGTCCAACGACGCCAGCCGCGGGCTGCCGGCCGGGTTCTACCTGATCCTGCTCCTGATCCGGACCCTGGCCATCGGATGGCTTGCGGCGCAGGCGATCCGTATGGCCCGCAACCCGCTGCTCGACCCGGTGCGGGTGCCGGTGGACGAGGCCGAGGGCCCGGCCACGGACGACGATCCGGCCGGGGGAGTGGTCGACAACCGGCCGGACGCCGTCGTCGCCCGGCTCTGGTAGTCCTGCCCGGGTGGTCCTGCCTGTGGACGACCCCGCGCCGCGCCACGCCCTGTGGACAGACGATTTCAGGCTCGCGCCGTCCGGCGGGTACTGTGCTCGCTGCCGGGAGGGAGGACCCCGACCGGCGCAGACGCACCAGCCCTCCTGTCACGGATGGACCGTGACCGCCCAGACCAAAGGAGGTGGGTTCCCCGCATGCGTCACTACGAGCTGATGGTGATCCTCGACCCCGATCTCGAGGAACGCACCGTCGCACCCTCTCTCGACAAGTTCCTGAACGTCGTCCGCAAGGGCGGCGGCACCATCGAGAACGTCAACATCTGGGGCCGGCGCAAGCTGGCCTACGAGATCAAGAAGAAGTCCGAGGGCATCTACGCGGTGGTCGACATGTCCACCGAGCCCGCCGTGGCCAAGGAGCTCGACCGCCAGCTGAACCTCAACGAGGCCGTGCTGCGGACCAAGCTCGTTCGTCCCGACGCGCACTGATCCCGATCGAGGAAGCTGGAGCGCCATGGCCGGCGAGACCGTCATCACCATCATCGGCAACCTGACCAACGACCCCGAGCTGCGGTTCACGCCGTCCGGGGCGGCGGTCGCCAACTTCACCGTCGCGTCCACCCCGCGCACGTTCGACCGGCAGTCGAACGAGTGGAAGGACGGCGAGACCCTCTTCATGCGCTGCTCGGTGTGGCGTGATGCGGCCGAGAACGTGGCCGAGTCGCTGCAGCGGGGCACCCGCGTGCTCGTCAGCGGCCGGCTGCGCAGCCGGTCCTACGAGACCAAGGAGGGCGAGAAGCGCACGGTGGTGGAGATGGAGGTCGACGAGGTCGGCCCCTCCCTGCGCTACGCCACGGCCAAGATCGCCAAGACCTCCCGTGGCGGAGGCGGCGGCGGCTTCGGTGGTGGCGGGGGCGGCGGGGGCGGCTACGGCGGCAACCAGTCCGGCGGTCAGGGCGCAGGTGGCGGGTACGGGGGAAACCAGACCCGTGGCGACGATCCCTGGGCCACCGGTCCCGCGGCCGGCAACGCCCCGGCCGGTGCCGGCTACGGCGGGTCCCAGGAGGAGCCGCCGTTCTGAGCCCGGCGCCGTCCGGTCTCAGTTCAGTTCTCATGTCAACGAACCACGACCATCCCGGGTGTGAAGCCCGGGCTCTCCAGGAGGGAGCACCACGATGGCCAAGCCACCGATCCGCAAGCCCAAGAAGAAGTCGAATCCGCTCAAGACCGCGGGTGTCGAACGGGTGGACTACAAGGACGTGAACGTCCTTCGCAAGTTCATCTCCGACCGCGGCAAGATCCGGGCCCGCCGGGTGACCGGTGTGACCGTGCAGCAGCAGCGCGAGATCGCCAAGGCGGTCAAGAACGCCCGTGAGATGGCGCTGCTGCCGTACTCGAGCTCGGCTCGCTGAGAGGGGACGAGGAGATGAAGCTCATCCTGACCCAGGAGGTCACTGGACTCGGTACGCCGGGCGACGTGGTCGAGGTCAAGGACGGCTACGGCCGCAACTTCCTGCTGCCGCGCGGTCTGGCCGTGGCCTGGACCAAGGGCGGCGAGAAGCAGGTCACCTCGATCCGGGCGGCACGGGCCTCGCGTGAGGTCAAGTCGCTCGAGGAGGCCCAGTCGATCCGGGCCTCCCTCGAGGGCCGGCCGGTCACCCTGGCCGTGCGGGCCGGCAAGAGCGGGCGCCTGTTCGGCGCGGTCACCACGGCGGACGTCGCCGACGCCGTGATCGCGCGCGGCGGGCCCCAGCTCGACCGGCGCAAGGTGGAGCTCACCTCGCCGATCAAGTCGACCGGCGAGTACACCGTGACTGTGCGTCTGCACCCCGAGGTTCAGGCCAAGGTCGCCCTCCAGGTCGTCGCCGCCACGTAGCCCCGCGCTCGAAGATCACGACGAGGGCGCTGTTCCGACCCAGGAAATGGGTCGGAACAGCGCCCTCGTCGTGATCACAATCAGGCCCTGGGTAGGTTCAGTGCGTGGAGTCGCGCAAGGACACGGTCTGGGTGCTCGGGGACCAGCTCAACCGCGATCTCGGCGCCCTGCGCGGGGCCACGCCGGGGCGTGCGCGGGTGCTGCTGGTGGAGAGCACAGCCAAGCTCGCCTCCAAACGCTGGCACGTGCAGCGGGCCCACCTGGTGATCACGGCGATGCGCAGGTTCGCCGCCGAGCTCGAGGCCGAGGGGTTCGAGGTGGACCGGCGCCAGGCGTCGACCCTGGCGGCCGGGCTGGCCGCGCACCGCGATCAGTACCGGCCGGGTCGGGTGCTGACGATGGAGCCGGCCTCGTACGACGGCCTGGTCATGCTGCGCCGGAACGGGGTCGAGCTCGTCCGGTCGAACCAGTTCCTCTGTCACTACGCCGACTTCGCCGACTGGGTCGCTGGACGGCGCCGGGTCACCATGGAGGACTTCTACCGCTGGCAGCGGGTTCGCCTGGGCGCGCTGATGGACGGCGACGAGCCGGCCGGCGGGCGCTGGAACTTCGACGCCGACAACCGGGAGCCCCCACCCAGGGACGGCCGGGCCTGGCCGGAGCCACTGCGCACCCCGCTCGACGACGTCGACCGCGCCGTCCTGCACGATCTCGAGCCGTACGGCACCTGGGGGGCCGAGCCGGACGGAACGTGGGCGACCAGCCGCGCCGAGGCGCTGCGTCGGCTCGATCACGTGGTGCGTGAGGTGCTGCCGTTCTTCGGCCCGCACGAGGACGCCATGTTGTCCACGAACTGGCACCTGGCGCACACCCTGCTCAGCCCCTACCTCAACCTCGGTCTGTTGCTGCCGGACGAGGTGTGGCAGGCGGCGGAGGCCGCCTATCGGGCCGCTGCGGTGCCGGTCGCCTCGGCCGAGGGCTTCGTCCGCCAGGTGATCGGCTGGCGCGAGTACGTCTGGGGCCGGTACTGGCAGTTCATGCCCGAGCACCGCGCGGTCAACGAGCTCGGCGCGCACCGCAGGCTGCCTCCAGCGTTCACCGGCTCCTCGACCCGGATGCGGTGTGTGGGAACGGTCCTGGACGACGTGGGCGCCCACGGCTGGACCCACCACATCAACCGGCTGATGGTGCTGGGGAACCTGGGTCTGCTCGCCGGAGTCGAGCCGTGGGCGCTGACCGAGTGGATGTGGGCCTCGTTCGTGGACGGCGCGGAGTGGGTGATGCTGCCCAACGTGATCGGCATGGCGCTGTTCGCCGACGGCGGCCGGATGACCACCAAGCCCTACGCGGCGGGCGGGGCGTACATCGACCGGATGAGCGACTACTGCGGTGGCTGCGTCTACGACCGGCGCCGGCGGGTGGGTGAGGACGCCTGCCCGTTCACCACCTTGTACTGGGCCTTCCTTGCCCGTCACCGGGAACGGCTGGTGCGCAATCCCCGGGTGGCGCAACAGGTCCGGGCCACCGACCGGCTGGCTGACCTGGACGCCGTCCGCGATCGGGCCGCCCAGGTGCTCGACGCCCTCGACCGCGGTGACCTCTGACCTGCTCAAGCCCCCGCACGGGCCTCGACCCACCCCGCCCATCCTTGATCGTCGCAGGATCGACGCCCTCCCCCGAGCTGGGGGAGGGCGGCGATCTCGCGGCGATCTCCAGGGGGGCCCAGGCGCGTCGGCCACCGGGCGGCAGCGGGCCCGCCGCGGCCGGTTGCACGTGAACCATGACCACAGATGGGCGCAGACAACCACAGGTGGGCGCAGATCGGCGCAGATCGGCGCGATCGTCGTCGCCGCGGAGCGCACCACGCAACGCTCAGCCGCGGGTGGCGCCGGTGACCAGCCAGGCCGAGCCGCGGGCCCTCAGCCCGAGGAAGAGCGCCCGGGCCGCCATGTAGCCGAAGCCGAAGCTCACCCACAGCCAGGCCAGCCCCACCGCCCCGGACGGCGCGAGCACGGCCACGGCCACCGCCACCGGGGCGTACAGGAGCACCTGCACCACCCCGGCCACCGCGAGGTAGCGCCCGTCGCCGGCGCCGATCAGCACGCCGTCCAGCACGAACACGTATCCGGCCAACGGCTGGATCAGGGCGGCCACCACGAGGGCCCAGGCCATGGCCCGCCACACGGCCGGGTCGTCGACGAACAACGGCCCGAGCCAGCCCCGGACGACGAACAGGACCACACCGAGCACCGCGCCGACGCCCAGGCCCCAGCGCACCATGAGTGCGGTGGCGGCCCGTACCCCGGCCACGTCACCGGCGCCCAGCGCCTTGCCCGTCAGCGCCTGCGCGGCGATCGCGATCGCGTCGAGGGTCAGCGCGAGCAGGGTCCAGATCGAGGAGACCACCTGGTGGGCGGCCAGGGCCGCGTCCCCCTTGGAGGTGGCCACCCACGTGGTCAGCAACAGCGCGACCCGCAGCGCCAGGGTGCGCACCAGCAGAGGCACCCCTGACCGGCCCGACGCGAGGATGCCGGCCAGATCGGGCCGCAGTGCGGCCCGATGCCGGCGGGCCCCCCGGACCACGACCACCGCCACGGCGGCGGCCATGCCGAGCTGGGTCAGCGCCGTCCCCAGCCCCGAGCCCGCGATCCCCAGCCCGAGGCCGTGCACCAGGGCCAGGTTCATCGCGGCGTTCACCGCGGCGCCGGTGGCATAGACGATCAGCGGGGTGCGTGTGTCCTGAAGCCCGCGCAGCACCCCGGTGGCGGCCAGCAGCACCAGCATCGCCGGGATGCCCGGCATCGAGTACCGCAGATAGGTGACGGCCTGCGCGGCGACGTCGGCCGAGGGCCCGAACACTCCCACCAGGGCAGGGGCGAAGGCCACCCCGAGGACGGCGCTGAGCGCGCCGAGGGCCAGGCCGAGCCACATCCCGTCCACTCCCTGGGTCAACGCCGCGCGCAAGTCACCGGCCCCGACCCGGCGCGCGACGGAGGCGGTGGTGCCGTAGGCGAGGAAGATGAACAGGTTGACCGCGGTGCCCAGGATCGCCCCGGCCAGGCCGAGCCCGGCGAGCGGGGCTGTGCCGAGGCGGCCGACGATCGCGGAGTCGGCGAGCAGGAACAGCGGTTCGGCCACCAGGGCGCCCAGAGCCGGGACGGCGAGGCCCAGCACCTCCCGGGCCAGGGCCCCGGACGGCGACCCCTCCGGCGGCCCCGACGACGCCTCCGAGGAGGCCCCGGACGGCGCCTCCTCACCCACGCCGGCGTCCCTCGTCGTCCACATCGATCGTCACATCGACACCACAGTTCACTCGTGCGGCGGCTTGTCGGAGAGACCACGACACGCTTACAGGCAACACGCCAACTTTCTCTCCTCCACACTCGGGGGACCGTGTTCCTGCAGGTCAGAGACGTCCGTCAGAGAGAGGTCGCTGAGTTTGTCCCCAGGTTTGTCCACAGGCTGTGGAGCAAACGCGGCGGGTCGTCCACTGCCCGTCCACAGACTCTGCCAGACCGCCCACACCCCTGGTTTGCGGGCCTCCTCCGACCCCCCTAGGTTCACACCCGCAGGACCAGCACGCGGCACTTGTCAGACCCCCCGAGTACACCTGTCGCATGCACCACCCCACTGTTCGCATGCGCTCACGAGGAGGACTCTGCGGTGTCGCTCGCTGATCTCGAGCTGCCCAGCGGCGAGGTCCCCAGTGAGGACTTCGGCCGTACCCCTCCGCAGGACGTCGCAGCCGAGCAGAGCGTGCTCGGGGGCATGCTGCTGTCCAAGGACGCGATCGCCGACGTGGTCGAGGTGCTGCGCGGTGCCGACTTCTACCGGCCGGCCCACGAACTCGTCTACGACTCGATCCTCGACCTGTACGGCCGGGGTGAGCCTGCCGACGCGATCACGGTCTCGGCCGAGCTGACCAAGCGGGGCGAGCTGGGCCGGGTGGGCGGCGCCGCGTACCTGCACACCCTGCTGTCCTCGGTGCCGACCGCGGCGAACGCCGGCTACTACGCGCGGATCGTGCACGAGCGGGCCGTGCTGCGCCGGCTGGTGCAGGCCGGAACGAAGATCGTGCAACTGGGCTACGCCACCGACGGCGGCGACGTCGACGAGTTGGTCAACGCCGCCCAGGCCGAGGTCTATGCGGTCACCGAGGGGCGCCAGAGCGAGGACTACCTGCCGATCGGCGAGATCATCGAGGCGACGATCGACGAGATCGAGGCCTCGAGTCACCGCGGCGACGGAATGATTGGCGTGCCAACGGGTTTCGCCGACCTCGATCGCCTGACCAACGGGCTGCACCCGGGTCAGATGATCGTGATCGCGGCGCGTCCGGCCGTGGGCAAGGCTCTGGCGCTGGACACACCTCTGCCGACGCCCGACGGGTGGACCACGATGGGCGACATCCGGGTCGGTGATCGGGTCCTGGGCGCAGACGGTCGGCCGACGGTCGTGACCGCCGCCACCGACGTCATGCGCGATCGTGACTGCTACGAGGTGCATTTCTCCGACGGCGAGATGATCGTCGCCGATGCCGAGCATCTGTGGCTGACTGAGACGAGGTCGTCGCGACGGTCGGCTCAGCAGGCGGCGACGGGCTCCCATCGATACCGGAACCAGAGGACTTTCGCGGCCGTCCGTACGACCGCGGAGATTGCAGCCACCCTGCGGTGCGGCACGGCAGATCAGCGCCTCAACCACAGTGTGAGCACTGCGAAGGCCCTGGCGTTGCCGGAGGCGGACCTGCTGATCCCCCCGTACACCCTGGGGGCGTGGCTGGGTGACGGCACGAGCGCGGTGGCGCAGGTCACGACGGCGGATCCTGAGATCGTGACGCGGATCGAGGCGGATGGTTTCGTTGTGGTCCCGTCCATGTCCGCTCGAATGCGCTACACCCTGACGCTCGGTGAGCCGGCAGTCGCCGCCAGACTCTGTGTGGTATGCGGCGAGGAATTCACGCCCCGAGTCTCGACGGTGGAGGCATGCGGAAGGTCGTGTGGCGGCAAGGCACAGACGGTGTCCTCTCCGATGCCACCGGCGACCTGCCCTGACTGTGGAGCCGAGACGTGTGGCCTTCGCCGTTGCCAGGCGTGCCGTGACAGGTTCGGCACAGTCACTGCTCGGCTGAGGACGATCGGCGTGCTGGGCGACAAGCACATTCCACAGGCATATCTGCGAGCTTCCGAACGTCAGCGACGTGAGCTGCTCGCCGGCCTGCTCGACACCGACGGCACGGTGGCTCCGAGCGGCACCGTGCAGTTCACTGTCACCTCCGAGCGGCTGGCGCGTGACGTGTCTGAGCTGGTGAGCAGTCTCGGGTATCGATCGGGGTTGTCTCGCAAGAGCGTTCAGGGGCGGTCGGCCGCGTCGTCCATCGCGTGGACATTGACCTTCAGTACGGACGACGAGGTGTTCGGGCTCGACCGCAAGCGCCTGCTGCATAAGGAACGCGGGTCACGCATGTTCACCCGTCGCGACTCGCGCTTCATCACTGCGGTGGTCCCCGTGCCCAGCGTTCCGGTGCGCTGCATCCAGGTCGACAATGCGGACCGGCTCTATCTCGCTGGGCGATCCATGGTTCCCACGCACAATTCGACCGTGGGACTGGACATCTGCCGTAGTGCAGCCATCCGCCACAACCTGCCGGCGGTCATCTTCAGCCTGGAGATGAGCCGGACCGAGATCACCATGCGCCTGCTGTCGGCCGAGGCGCGGATCCCGTTGCAGAACATGCGCAAGGGCACGATGCGCGAGGAGGACTGGACGCGCCTGGCCCGCACCATGGGCGAGGTCAACAACGCGCCGTTCTTCATCGACGACTCCCCGAACATGACCCTGATGGAGATCCGGGCCAAGTGCCGCCGGCTCAAGCAGCGGCACGGGCTGAAGCTCGTGGTGATCGACTACCTGCAGCTGATGACCTCCGGCAAGAAGGTCGAGAGCCGCCAGCAGGAGGTCAGCGAGTTCTCCCGCGCCCTGAAACTGCTGGCCAAGGAGCTCGAGGTCCCGGTGATCGCGATCAGCCAGCTGAACCGTGGCCCCGAGCAGCGCACCGACAAGAAGCCGATGATCAGCGACCTTCGCGAATCGGGCTGCCTGACTGCGGATACCCGCATCCTGCGCGCCGACACCGGCGCCGAGACGACCATGGGTGAGCTGTTCGCCGCCGGAGCGCGCGACGTGCCGGTGTGGTCGCTGGACGATTCGCTGCGCTACGTCCGGCGCCATCTGACCCATGTGTTCCCCACGGGGAGGCGTGAGGTGTTCTCGGTGAGGCTCGCCTCGGGAAAGCGAGTGCGGGCGACGGCCAACCACCCTTTCCTCACCTACGAGGGATGGACCCCGATCGGGCACCTCACACCCGGCGCCCGGGTCGCCGTGCCACGTCACGTGCCCGCTCCCGAGCACGTCGCTGTCTGGTCGGACGACGAGGTGGTGCTGCTGGCGCATCTTCTCGGTGACGGTTCGTTCGTGGCGGGGCAGCCCATCCGCTACGCCAGCATCGACGAGGAGAACCTGGCGGCGGTTACCCGCGCAGCAAGGCATTTCGGCGTGAGCGCCGTCCGTGACGACTGTGCGGCAGCACGGTGCACCACACTCCGGCTGCCCGCGCCCTACCGGCTCACCCACGGTCGCCGCAACCCGATCGCGCAATGGCTCGACGGAATGGGTCTCTTCGGTCGGCGCAGTCACGAGAAATTCGTGCCGGATGAGGTGTTCCACCTGCCCAAGCACCAGACGGCATTGTTCCTGAGGCATCTGTGGGCCACCGACGGATCGGTCACTCTGGCGAGGGGTACGCGGGGAGGCCGCGTGTATTACGCCTCGACCAGCCGGCAATTGGTCGATGATGTGGCGCGACTTCTGCTGCGGTTCGGCATCTCGTGCCGGCTTCGGACGACGTGCAAGCCGGGCGACCGCGATGGGTACACACTCGATGTCTCCGGCGCCGACGACCAGCGGCGTTTCCTCGGCGAGGTCGGTGTTCACGGTGCACGTGGGCGCACCGCCGCCCAACTGCTGGAGATCGTCCGCGCGGTGTCCCCGAATCCCAACGTCGACACTGTTCCCCGCCAGGTCTGGGACCACGTTCGGGACGTGTTGGCCGACACGGGGATGACGCACCGCCAGTTCGCCGCGGCGATGGGCACTCAGTTCTGCGGAAGCACGAAGTGGAAGCACGCACCGAGCCGCGAGCGACTCGGCAGGGTGGCCGAACTGCTCGATGACGCCCAGTTCGACGTCCTGGCCGTCAATGACGTGCTGTGGGATGAGGTCGTCGCGATCGAGCCGGACGGCGTCGAGGAGGTCTACGACGCGACGGTGCTCGGCAGCCACAACTTCGTGGCCAACGGGATCGCGGTGCACAATTCGATCGAGCAGGATGCCGACATGGTCATCCTGTTGCACCGGGAAGACATGTACGAGAAGGAGTCTCCGCGCGCGGGCGAGGCGGACTTCATCGTGGCCAAGCACCGCAACGGCCCGACCGACACGATCACCGTCGCCTTCCAGGGCCACTACTCACGCTTCGTCGACATGGCCAACTGAATGCGCGGACAGCAGTAGTTGAAGTGAGAGGCACAGGGGATTCGAAGGGTTCTCGGTTCGGCCGCTGTGCGCCGCGACCAACCTGGTTGCTCATACTCCGGGTGCCTTGAACACGTGGCATTCGCTGGCCGACCGCAGCCTTGCGGTGAGTGACCTGGCGGCCGAGTTCGCCGATTGTTTCGGGGGCGGCGTACGTGCACCGTTCGTGGGGTACCTCCACGACGCAGGGAAGGCGAGTCTCAACGCTCGATTCGGTCTTGCCCTACCGTGAGCACGCTGTGCGCGCCCGCGACGAGCCGCCGCGGGAGTCGCAACGGATGGCCATTCTCACTCACGAGCCCAGACTGGGACCCGCCCCGATAGGGTCGAGATGTGGTGGGTGCGGAGGTTCTGTTCGTTCCGGATCCGGTGCCACGCCGGGGTAGCCTCGCGCTGCTGGGCAGTGGCACGGATCGCGTGGAGATCGTTGTCGCCGGTGCGCCATACGGCGTCCGCAAGCGGCTGATGCCCGCCACGCTGCTGCCCATCCCGGAGGCCGTCGACTGGCTGCTCGCTGTTGATGAACGCTCGCTCGACGTCGGCGAAGGCGAACGGGACCTCCTTCTGGGCCGGGGTCACACTCGCAGCCGGTCGGTGTGGGCCTGCGCTGCGACGGCGGGTCTCGGGCTCATCGCGAGAGGACGCCTGCTTCCGACGGTGACGGCGGACGGCATGGACGCCTGGCGCGTCGGCCCGCTCGACCCCGCGGACGTCGACTGGTTGCGGAGCCTGACGAAGGCGTTCCCGCCGATCGCGCATTCGCTCGCCATTCCGCAATCCCGGCCGATGCGGGTCCGGTCGCCCCACTCACTCGTGCGCGACTTCTGGGATGCCATCGCCGACAGTCTGGTTCGCTCCCCCGCGGCGCCTCGCACCGTGGCTGAGCCCGAATTCGCAGCCGCTGAGCCGAGCGACGTCCGTCACCTCGCGGTCTGGCTACCTCGGGCCGCCGATCTACCCGCGGCCGGCGCACGCCTCGGGCTGCGGATCGAGCCCGTGCCGCCGGCCACCTCGGACGCCGATCTGATCTCCCTCGGCGACCCGGACCTCGGCGACCCGGACCTCGACGACCCGGACCTCGACGACCCGGACCTTGACCACCCGGACGTCGGCGACCCGGCCTCGTTCCGTGCGGTGCTGCAGCTGCGCAGCACGTTCGACCCCTCGCTGATCGTCGATGCGGCGGATCTCTGGGAACGCCCCGAGCGCGTACTCCCCGACTTCGGTACTCAGGCCGAAACCGACGTCCTGGTGGGCCTGCGCCGCGCCGCGCAGGTGTGGCCGGTGCTGGCTCCGGCGCTGCGCGAGGCGCGGCCGGTGGCGATCGACCTGCCGGACGACGCAGTCGGGGACCTCCTCGGCCCGGTCGGGGAGGACCTGGGCGCGGCGGGCGTGGAGATCCTCTGGCCGACCGCACTCCTCGGCGACGAGCTTCGGCTGCAGGCCACCTTCACGCCGATCGAGGAGGGCAGCGGCCTGTTCTCGCTGGCCTCACTGCTGTCGTTCGACTGGCGACTCACCCTCGACGGTGAGGTCCTGGACGCCGACGAGATCGCGTTGCTGTCCGAGGCCCGCCGTCCGATGGTGCGGCTGCGCGGACGGTGGGTCACGGTCGACCGAGCGCTGCTGGCCCGGCTGCGTCGGCCGCCGTCGACCCGGCTGTCCATGGCCGAGGCCCTCGGCGCCCTGCTCGCCGGCACGGCCGAACTCGACGGCGAGGTCGTGGACGTCGTCGCGGACGGGCCGGTCGCCGATCTCGCCGAGCGCATCACCGGGCTGGCCTCCACACCTCCCGCGATCGGCACTCCTGCCGGCCTGGAGGCGACGCTCCGGCCCTACCAGCAGCGGGGCGTCGCGTGGATGGCAGGCATGGGCGAAGCCGGGTTCGGCTGCTGTCTGGCCGACGACATGGGTCTGGGCAAGACGGTCCAGGTCATCGCCCTGCACCTGCACCGGCGGGCCCGTGCCGGCGGCCCGACGCTCGTCGTCTGCCCCGCGACGCTGCTCGGCACCTGGGCGCGCGAACTGGCCAGGTTCGCGCCCGACGTCCCGGTGCGCCGCTACCACGGCGGCGGCCGGTCGCTCGCGGATGTCGCACCGGACGAGGTCGTGCTCGTCACCTACGGCGTCGTCGTGCGGGACACCGACGCGCTCGCCGCCGTGCCCTGGGGTCTCGTCGTCGCCGACGAGGCCCAGAATGCGAAGAACGCCCGAACGCGGACGGCTCGCGCGTTGCGCGCCGTCCCGTCGGCGGCCCGCGTCGCGCTCACCGGCACACCCGTGGAGAACCGGCTGGCGGAGCTGTGGACCATTCTCGACTGGGCCACCCCGGGCCTGCTCGGCTCACTCGACGCCTTCACCCGCCGGCTCGCCGTGCCGATCGAGCGCTACCGGGACGCCGAGGCAACCGCGCGGCTGGCCGATCTCGTGCGCCCGTTCCTGATGCGGCGCCGCAAGACCGACCCGGGAATCGCCCCCGAGCTGCCGCCGAAGACCGAGAGCGACCGCGTCGTGCCGCTGACGGCGGAGCAGGTCACGCTGTACGAGGCTGTCGTCCGCGAGACCCTGGCTGCGATTGCGACGATGACCGGCATCGAGCGCGCGGGTCTGATCTTCAAGATGCTCACGGCGCTCAAGCAGATCTGCAACCACCCCGAGCAGTACCTCAAGCAGCGCGGCGCCCTGCCCGGTCGGTCGGGCAAGCTCGACGCGTTCGACGAGCTCGCCGAGGCCGTCCTCGACGCCGGGGAGTCGATGCTCGTGTTCACCCAGTACCGGCAGATGGGCGAGCTGCTGCAACGGCACCTCGACGCCGCGGGTGTCCCGTCGTTGTTCCTGCACGGCGGGGTCCCGGTCACCCAGCGGGAGAGGATGGTGCAACGCTTCCAGGCCGGCGACGTGCCGGTGTTCCTGCTGTCGCTCAAGGCGGGCGGCACCGGGCTCACCCTCACCCGGGCGACGCACGTCGTCCACTACGACCGCTGGTGGAACCCCGCCGTCGAGGACCAGGCCAGTGACCGCGCCTACCGGATCGGCCAGGACCGGCCGGTACAGATCCACCGGCTGATCGCCGAGGGCACGCTGGAGGACCACATCGCGGAACTGCTCGCAGGCAAGCGGGAACTGGCCGAGGCCGTCGTCGGCTCCGGCGAGGGATGGATCACCGAGCTCACCGACGACCAACTCGGTGACCTGGTTCGGCTGCGGGTGGTCTCGTGAGCGCCGACCGGACGTGGTGGGGGCGCCAGTGGTTGCGTTCGATCGAGCAACGCGCCCAGCTCGACCCGAACCGCTTGCCCCGGGCCAGGCGTTACGCCCGCAGCGGAGCCATCCACGATCTGCAGATCGGGCCCGGCGAGGTCCGAGCGACCGTTGCCGGCCGGGGCGGCCGTCCCTACGCCGTCCGGGTCCGGGTCCGCCCGTTCACTGACGTCGAGTGGCGGCGGGTCCTCCAGGCCATCGCCGCCCGGGCGACGTACGCCGCAGCGCTCCTCGAGGGAGATCTGCCGCCGGACGTCGGTACCGCCGTCGAGGAGACGGGGCTCGCGCTGGTACCGGGACCCGCCGAGATCGGCCCACGCTGCACCTGCCCGGACGACGCGGACCCCTGCAAACACTCCGCGGCGGTCTGCTTCCTGGTCGCCGACACCCTGGACGCCGACCCCTTCGTCATCCTCCTGCTCCGCGGCCGCACCCGGGACGAGGTACTGGCCGGACTCCGGGCGCTCCGCCGCGACCGGGGTGCCGTTCACCTCGACGCCGATGCGGCAGTGGAGTCGGCGGCCCGCCCGTCGGCCGACTCGAACGTTGCCAAGGGCACGATCGGGCACGAGCCGGCCCAGGCCACTCTGGAGGATCCCGGCGCCGACGCCCGGGACGTGCTGAGCGCGACCGAGTGGGGCCCGGTCCCGGATCCGCC